>JAILDQ010000040.1 GCA_024689365.1 Treponema sp.
TCGTAAATCAATTTTACAGGAGTTTACTATGAAAATCAATTCTAAAAAAATCAAAGGCTTTGCCTGGGCGCTTTGCCTTGCAAGCCTTGCTTCAGTCACAGGCTTGACTTCTTGCAACGCCAATTCAAAGGCCTTCAACAAAAAGTCTGCCATCAATCTTCTAAGCCGAGAAGAAGGCTCTGGAACTCGCGGCGCCTTCATCGAAATTTTCGGCATTCAAAAAAAGAATGAAGAAGGTAAAAAGATTGACAACACAAGCGAAGAGGCCGCAATCACAAACTCAACCGCCGTCATGATGACAACAGTCGCTGGAGACAAAGCCGCAATCGGATACATTTCCCTTGGCTCTTTGAACGGCAGCGTAAAGGCCCTTAAAATCGACGGAGTTGACGCAAGCGTAAAGAACATTCAGGCCGGCTCGTATAAAATCAGCAGACCCTTCAACCTCGCGGTCCGCGACGAACTTTCTCCGGCGGCCCAAGATTTCTTGACTTACATTCTCAGCGCGGAAGGCCAGACAATCATTCAAAAGAACAAGTGCATTCCTCTTGCAAATCCAGGAAAGTATGAATGCAACAAGTCAAACGGAAAAGTTGTCGTTTCAGGTTCGTCGTCAGTTTCGCCTGTAATGGAAAAATTGATTGAAGCCTACAAGGCCGCTAATCCAGAAGTAACGGTTGAACTTCAGACTTCTGACTCAACGACAGGCGTTACAAACGCCATCAATGGAAGTTGCGACCTTGGAATGGCAAGCCGCGGCGTAAAGGATTCTGAAAAAGCCAAAGGCGTAAAGGAAGTTACAATCGCAATCGACGGAATCGCGGTTATCGTAAACAACGAAAATCCTTTGGACAATTTGGAAAAGGCGCAGGTCGAGGAAATCTTTACCGGCAAGAAAACCAAGTGGAGTGAGATTATAAAATAATGAAGCAAAAGGAAAAGATAGCAAAAATCATTTTCCTTTTGGCCGCCAGCTTTTCGATTCTGGCGGTCCTTTTGATTTGTTTCTTTTTGTTCGTCAACGGAATTCCCGCCATAAATAAAATCGGCCTTTTGGATTTTTTGAGCGGAACAAAATGGAAGCCGGGAAATGATTTGTACGGAATCTTCCCAATGATTTTGGGAAGCCTTTATGTTACGGCTGGAGCGCTTTTGATTGGCGGGCCTATCGGACTTATGACGGCGATTTTTTTGTCTAAGTTTTGTCCAGACCATTTGCGAAAAATTCTTAAGCCCGCTGTGGATTTGCTTGCAGGAATCCCGAGCGTGGTTTACGGCTTTTTTGGCCTTATGATTTTAGTTCCGGCAATCAGATCGCTTTTTGGCGGAACAGGAAGCTCCATGCTTTGCGCGATGATTCTTTTGGGAATCATGATTTTGCCGACGATTATAAGCGTGTCAGAAAGCGCCTTGAACGCCGTTCCGCAAAGTTATTACGAAGGAGCGCGGGCGCTCGGAGCTACCCATGAACGCGCTGTTTTTCTTATAAGCCTTCCTGCGGCAAAAAGCGGAATATCCGCCGCCTTTATTTTAGGAATCGGCCGCGCAATCGGCGAGACAATGGCTGTCGTTATGGTTGCAGGAAACCAGGCGCGCATGCCAAAAGGTTTGACAAAAGGCATCAGAACTTTGACCAGCAACATCGTTATAGAAATGGGCTACGCCGCCGACTTGCATCGGGACGCCTTGATTGCGACAGGCGTGGCGCTCTTTGTTTTTATTCTTTTGATAAACATTTCCTTTAACGCCATAAAGAACAGGGGGAAAGCATGTTGAACGATTTAGGAATCGCATGCGCGGCGCCAAGTCGCGCAGGAATCGAATGTTTGAATTTGAAATCAAATAAAAAGCGACGACCAGTCACCGCAGCAAAACCAAAAAACATAGAATCATTTTTGACCCGCCAGGCAGTTTACCTTTGTGCGGCTCTTACGATTGGAACTCTGATTTTTATTCTGGGCTACATTGTAATTAAAGGACTCCCGAATCTTTCTGCCGAACTTTTTAGTCCCGAATACACAAGCGAAAACTGTTCCGTTCTTCCGGCGCTCGTGAACACGCTTTTAGTGACCGCGCTGGCGCTAGCGATCGCTTGTCCGCTTGGAATCGGCTCGGCCATTTATCTTGTTGAATACAGCAAAAAAGGAAATCGATTCGTAAAAATCGTTCGATTGACGACAGAAACTTTAACGGGCATACCTTCCATTATATTTGGTTTGTTCGGAATGATTTTTTTCGTCGGCGCCTTGGGCTGGGGCTACTCAATTTTTGCCGGAAGCTTTACGCTCGCAATTATGATTTTGCCGACAATTATGCGAACGACCGAAGAGGCGCTTTTGGACGTGCCGGACACTTTCCGCGAAGGAAGTTTTGGTCTTGGAGCCGGAAAGCTTAGAACGGTTTTTAAAATCGTCTTGCCGTCCGCAATGCCAGGAATCTTAAGCGGAATCATTCTTGCAACTGGCCGAATCGTTTCTGAAAGCGCCGCTCTGATTTACACAGCTGGAACTGTCGCGCAAATTCCCAAAAACCTTTTTGGAAGCGGAAGAACCCTTGCGATTCACATGTACGTTTTGAGCAGCGAAGGCCTTCACACAAACCAAGCCTTTGCCACAGCCTTTGTTTTGCTTGCGCTCGCGCTTTTTGTCAACGGTCTTGCGGGAATCATAGGACGAAGAATTGGAAAGTAGAATTTACACAAACTTAACAAATTCTTCCACAAAAACTAACCTTGGACAAATAAAATCGTCGCTATGAATAAGATTATAATTAAAGACCTTGATTTGTATTACTCAAGCTTTCACGCACTAAAAAATATAAATCTTGAAATTCCGGAAAAGCAAATCACTTCATTTATCGGGCCGAGCGGCTGCGGAAAGTCAACGCTTTTAAAATCCATCAACCGAATGAACGATATGGTGGAAGGCTGCCGCATTGAAGGCCAAATTTTAATCGACGGAAAAAACATCCTTGACAAGAAGACCGACGTAAACCTTTTGAGAAAAGATGTTGGAATGGTTTTCCAAAAGCCAAACCCTTTTCCTATGAGCATATACGACAACATCGCTTACGGACCAAGAACTCACGGCGTTAGAAAAAAGGCCGACCTTGATTTCATCGTGGAAAAAGCGATGCGCGCCGCAGCCATTTGGGATGAGTTTAAGGACAAGTTAAAGAAATCCGCGTTGGCCTTAAGCGGAGGCCAGCAACAACGCCTTTGCATCGCTCGCGCCCTTGCGGTTGAGCCAAAAATTCTTTTAATGGACGAACCGACTTCCGCGCTGGATCCAATTTCCACCAGCAAGATTGAAGACAGCGTTTTGGAATTGGAAAAAGACTATACGATTGTGATTGTCACTCATAATATGCAGCAAGCCGTTAGAATCAGCGACAAGACAGTTTTCTTTTTGCTCGGTCAAATCATCGAAGCGGGTGACACAGAAGAAATTTTCAGCAAGCCCAAGATGAAGAAAACGGAAGACTATATCACAGGAAGGTTCGGATAAAAATGAGAGAAAGATACGAAGAGCAATTAAGAAAGCTTAACGTTTCCCTTATCAACATGGGAAAAATGATAGAGATAGCGATTGAGAGTTCGATGCTGGCGTTATTGGGCCGGGACAAGGACGCGGCCGCGCAAGTGGCGCGCAACGACCAAAACATTAACGAAATGGAGCGCGACATCGAATCTCAATGCATGAGGCTTTTGCTACAACAGCAACCGATGGCTACGGACTTGCGTCTAATCACTTCTGCACTAAAAATGATTACTGACATGGAACGAATAGGCGACCACGCGGCCGACGTTGCTGATTTGGTTAGCAAAGTGCCAGATTGCAAATACGGAAAGATGAATGAAATCACGGAAATGTCAACTCAAATAATCAACATGCTTCATGACGCAGTTCAATCTTACATCGAAAAAGATTTTGACAAGGCAAAAAACGTAATCGCGCAAGACGACCTTATCGACTCCTTGTACCACACGATAAAAAAAGACCTTGTAAAAAAAATCCGCGAAACGAACGAAGGCGAAACAATTTTGGATTATCTTCTAATCGCAAAATACATCGAGCGAATCGGAGACCATGCGGTTCACATCGCGGAATGGGTGATTTTCGCGCTTACCGGTGAACGGGAATGAAAAACCTTTTCTTTTTTACCGGCGCCTTGTTGATAATCGCAGGCTTATGCTTTCTCCCAACAGGCTTTGAAGGAGCCCAGCAATTCAAGGACGCTGTTAAATGCAAAGTTTTGGTGACGGCCGTTGACAATTCAAGCTTAATCGACACAGGCTTGATTAGAAGCGGACAACAGATTTGCAAAATAAAGTTTTTGAACGGAAAATTTAGGGGACAAAAATCTGAAGGCTGGAACATGCTCAACGGCTCTTTGGCGCAAGACAAACTTTTTAAGGCTGGAGACAAGGCGCAAGCGATCGTTCACCACGACAATGAAAAGATTTTGTCCGTGAATCTAATCGATTACTACAGATTGAACGGAGAGCTTTTCCTTACTCTAGCTTTTGCGATTTTTTTGATTGTCTTTGCCAAAGGCGTTGGCTTTCGTTCCGTCATTTCTTTTTTCATTACAGTTTTGACTCTTTGGAAAGTTTTGGTTCCTCTTTTTCTAAAGGGCTTTAATCCGATTTTAACTGGACTTACGACAATCGCAATAATAACATTTATAATTCTTTTGCTTGTATACGGATTTGACGCCAAACTGCTTTCTTCCTTTTGCGGCTCCATGTCTGGAATCTTGTTCGCTATGATTCTTTCGATAATTTGCAGCAAGGCCTTTCACATTCACGGAGCGGTGATGGCAAATTCCGAAGCGCTTTTGTATTCCGGCTTTCAAGACTTGAACTTAACGCAAATATTCATGGCGTCGGTTTGTGTCGGAGCAAGCGGTTCTGTAATGGATTTGAGTGTGGACATAACTTCGGCGGTTGGCGAGCTTGTAAGAAACTGTCCCAACATTTCAAAAAAGAACGCGATAAAATCCGGCTTGGTTGTAGCCCGCGCCGCCATGGGAACGATGACGACAACTCTTTTGCTTGCCTACGCGGGAACTTGCGTCGCGCTTCTTATGACTTTTATGGCGCAAGGAACTCCCCTTTACAACATTCTAAACAACAACGTTGTCGCCGCGGAAATAATAAACACAGTTGCGGGAAGTTTTGGACTTGCGATGACCGCTCCCTTGACCGCTGTTTTTGCAGGCTCTCTTCTTACAAAAAATAATTTTACAAAAGCTTAACCAAAAGTTCGCAAAGACTTAATGCAAGCTTGATAGATTTTCCATGCCTTTTGAAAAAATCAAAAAATCTCTTTCAATTGGCAAGGATTATTTATGAAAAAAATTTTTTCATTAGCATTGGCAAGCGCCTTGGCTTGTGGAGCGCTTTTCGCCCAGTCTTTAAAAGTGACAAACACTTTTGGCGGAGACTCGGACAGCACTGGAGCTTCTGATTTGTTCATTTTTGAAAATCAGAAAGAAGAAGACGGTTCTTACAAAAACGAATTTAAGAATACCACAAACGTCAGCGACAGACTTCAACTTGACGCAAGCGGAGAAAAATTTGACGCCCGCGTACGTTTGGAATTTGCCGCGCCAAAAGTTAACGGCAAAAACACAACAGTTCGTTTGCGAGGCTACGGGCGCTTTAAGCCTTTGCAACAGTTTCAATTGATTGCGGGAAATTCTTTCTTTACTAAAGTTCCCGTAAAGGCCGGCTACTTGTTTGCAAGCGATGATTATCCCAAATACGCAAGAATTCTGCAAAGCGGTTTTGGAGCGCAAAGCGATTGGACTTTTGGAGAGAATAAAAACATATACGCGAACTTTGCCGCCGGCCTTAAAGGAGACGAAGACACTTTCTTTAACAAAGACACTTTGGGCTTTGACATGGGATTTAATTTTGGAGCGAAAGATATTTTTTCAGCAGGCGCGTCTTTTCAAAATATAACTGGAAACAGATTTTCCGCAGGAGCTTTCGCAGGCCTCGATTCCGTTGAAAACCTTACGCTTAACGCAGGCTACATTTACAACAACACGGATACAGATTTTATCGCAAAGGCCGCAAAACATTCTGTAAGCCTTACCGCAGGTTTTAACATTGAAAAAATAGGCCTTTCAATTGGAGCGGACGTGATTTCAGCCATCGGAAACGAATACATCAAAAACGGTGACACACTTGAATACAAAAAAGACGACACAAAACTCACTCCTTTCCTTGCCAAGATTCGAATCTCTTACGCAGCGACAGAAAATGTTACTGTAAACCTAAAAGCAAAAAGCGCTTTGATGATTGGCGACGGTAATTCAGTTAAATATGAAGTTTATCCTTACGTCACTTACAAATTGCCTTCAAAAATGGGAACTCTTTCAGGAGGAGTTCGTTTTAACATGAATTACAACACACTTACAAGTTTCTCATTTCCCCTTACTTGGAAATGCGTTGTTGCTGACATAAAAAAATAAAAACGCAATAGGAGTTTTAGAATGAAAAAAACACATTCAAAAGGAATCAAGATTTTATCTGGAATCGCCTTGCTTTCATTGCTTGCAAGCGGAAGCGTCTTTGCGCAAAGAAAATCGTCAAAAGCCTCCAGTAAAAATGGCAATGCAAAATACGTCTTTGTTTTTATCGGTGACGGAATGAGCTACCCGCAGCTTCAAAGCGCCGCCTACTACTCAGGAAAGGACGCCGCGGGAATTGTCGCTGACGTAAAAAAATCGACAAATCCAAAAGACTCGCCGGAAATGAACGCCTTGAGCTTTTACCAATTTCCTGTGGCTGGCTCGGCAAGCACTTATGACGCAACCTCATTCGCGCCCGATTCCGCCTCAACCGCGACTTCGATTTTCACAGGGTACAAAACTCACTCGTCTTCGATTAATGTTGACATCACAAAGAAAATCAAATACCGAACAATCGCGGAGCAAGTTCGCGACCAAAAAAATTGGAAGGTTGGCGTAATTTCAACTGTAAACATTAATCACGCCACGCCTGCAGCGACATACGCGCACCAAGCCAGCCGCAAGTCAAACTACGCGATTGGCCAGGAACTTGTCGCCTCAAACTTTGACTACTTTGCCGGCGGCGCTTTGATGGATCCGCAAGACAAGCAAAAGGACAAAAAATCGATTTACGACCTGGCAAAAGAAGCGGGCTACAAGGTTTGCTTTGACCAAAAATCCGCGTCTGCATTAAAGGGCGGAGACAAGGCTCTTGTAATCGCCCAAACTTTGGCTGACTCAAACGCAATGAGTTACGACAACGATCGCGCCAAAAACGAATGGT
Organism: Treponema sp.; assembly: GCA_024689365.1. Taxonomy (GTDB): domain Bacteria; phylum Spirochaetota; class Spirochaetia; order Treponematales; family Treponemataceae; genus Treponema_D. The sequence goes on from JAILDQ010000040.1 coordinate 7,307, forward strand.
CCTTGCGCGACTATGTCAAAAAGGGAATCGAAGTCCTTGACAACAAGACGGGATTTTTCATGATGGTAGAAGGCGGAAAAATTGACTGGGCTTGCCACGCCAATGACGCCCGCTCTTCAATCGCAGACACACTCGCCTTGAGCGACGCGGTGGAAGAAGCGGTTGACTTTTACAAAAAACATCCTAAAGAAACTCTAATCATCGTAACTGCCGACCACGAAACTGGCGGACTTACAATCGGATACGCAGGAACTGACTACAACCTTTTCTTCCGTTCATTGGACGGACAAAAGATTTCTTACGCAAAGTTTGATTCAGACTATGTATCAAACTACAAGAAAAACGGAAGTTCTTTTGAAAGCGTAATGAAAGACGTTGAAAAACTTTTTGGCCTTAGACTTCCCGGAAGCAAGGGTTCTGACAAAAACGGAGGACTAGTTCTCACTGACTATGAGTTGGAGAGAATTAAGACGGCCTACCAAAAGACAATCAAGAACGACAAGAGCCGAAACCAAATGGAATACGACATCTACGGATCTTACGAACCGCTTACAATTACAATCACTCACATCTTAAACGCAAAGTGCGGTCTTGGCTGGACGTCAAACAGCCACACAGGACTTCCAGTTCCAGTCTTCGCGCTTGGAGTTGGCCAAGACGATTTCGCAGGCTTCTACGACAACACTGACATTTATAAAAAGCTTGCGAACATTTCAAAGGTTAAAAAAGACTAAAAAAAATCTGTCTGGCTATTTTGGTGGGAATAGTCAGACGGCATTACTTTACACAAGAGGAAAAAAATGAAAAGAGAAAAGCTAGTGTCTTCAATTGCAGTTTTGGCGACAATTTGTCTTGCGGCAATTTGGTCAAATCCAAATGGAGCTAAAGTTCCCTACAAGGTTTTAAAAACAACAAGCGACAAGGTGGAAATCAGGAAAGGCGGTTTTGGCTCGGATGCCTGCGCCTATCCTGGAGACAGTTCAAAATTTTATCTTGTCACTGACCGCGGCCCTAACATCGATTACAAGGGACCAAACGGAAAAGGAAAAATGTTTCCTGTTCCAAAATACAATCCGCAAATCGGATTGTTTCAATTCCAAAAAGACGGAAGCGTAAAACTTCTCAAAACCATTTCCCTTAAAAATCCAAAGGGAAAGAAAATTACGGGCCTTCCAAATCCAAAAGGCAAAGGCGCCACAGGCGAAACCGCCTACGACATGAATGAAAAATTGCTGGGCCTTGATGAATACGGCTTGGACTGTGAAGGCCTTGTGGCGATGAAAGACGGAACTTTTTGGATTTCTGACGAATACGGCCCGCACATCGTTCACTTTTCTGCGAAAGGAAAAGAGTTGGAACGAATCAGCCCATATGGAATGACAACGAACGGCAGAAAAATTCCAGCCGTTTTTGCAAGACGTCGCGCCAATCGCGGAATGGAAGGCTTGGCAAAAACACCTGACGAAAAATTTCTTGTCGGAATCATGCAGTCAACTTTATACAACCCTTCAAAAAAAGAAATAACAAACAAAAGCTTGATTAGAATTGTAAAGTTTGAAATCGCAACCGGAAAGACTTGGCAATACTTGTACCAACAAAATCCAGAGACTGGTTCTTGCAGCGGCATCACCGCCCTTTCTAACGACGAGTTTATAGTGATTGAACGCGACGGAAAGTTTTCTGGCGAAGAGGAAGCCCACAAATATCTTTACAAAATAAATCTTAAGGATGCCACTGACGTAAACGGCGATGAAAAAGCGGAAGCCGGAATCATGATTAAAGGAAAAACTTTGGAACAATGTTCGCAAGGAGAAATCGAAGCCGCCGGAATTAATTTTGCAAAGAAAGAATTAATAGCCGACCTTGTAACAGAAATTGGATACGCCCATGACAAGCTTGAAGGCCTCTGGCTTTTGGACGACAATACAATCTGCGTGGCAAACGACAACGACTTTGCTCTAATCGAAAAAGACAACAGGCTTTGCCAAAAGATAATTCCTGGAACAAATGAAGTTGAAGACGATGTTGTTTATACAATAAAGTTCTAACCGCCCTTTGTCGAAGGCCTTGCAAAATCCTCCAGGCAAGGCTTTCGACTTTTTAAACCGCCTGAACGATTGCCCAAACGCAATCTCCGGCGCGTTCGATTTTTCTAACCATATCGATGTACTGCAATTCCTTTTTTACGTCCGCTCCGTTTTCAATTCGCTTGCGGCTTGATTTTTTAAGGCTGCGTTTTGTATCGTCAATTTTTATTTCAAGACTTTCGCCAGAAGCTTTTTCCGCTTCCGTTATTCCCATTGAATAATAAGCGCACGCTTGTTCAAAAAACACCCGAACCAATTCCATGTAGTCAGTGATTTCTTTTGTCCGCTCGTCAGACAAATTATAATTTTTGTTTGCAATGTATTTTTTTGCGGTGTGCATCAAGGAACAAGTTTCGTCGCTAAGATTTTCAAGGGCGTCAGTTATGTGAATCAATTTAGAAAACTCAAGACGGTCGCGGGCATTCGCGTTTGGAAGACGCGAGCATTTTTGCAAAAAATCGCTAATGCCAACTTTCATCTCGTCAATGTAATTTTCAAGCTGGGAGACTTTTTCCTTCGCTTCTTCCGAGGCGGCCGGATTGTAAAAACTGTTTCCTATTTGGTCAAACATTTCCATAACCTTTGCGGCCATTTTTGAAATCTCCGCGTGAATCTGAACTGAATACAAATCCGCGCTCATCCTTGAATGAGGAAGAATCGCGGGCAAACGATAATGCGCGTCTTTTTCTTTTGCGGATTCTGGAACGGCTTTTCTTGCAAGCGAGGCGATTTGATTTACAAAGGGCAAAAAAAGCAAGGTGGCGCAAAGATTAAAAATCGTATGCAACATCGCGATGTGAGTCGTAATGTTTTGCGCAGGACTTAGGGGAACGATTATGTCAATCAATTTTAGGAAAGGCTTAAAGACGATTAACGCGATAACGCTTCCAACAACATTAAAGGCAACGTGAACAAAAGCGGTTCTCTTTGCGTTTGTGGAAGCGCCGACGCTGGACATAATCGCGTCGATGGTAGAACCGATATTGCTTCCTAAAACAATCGCAGCGCTCAATTCCCAAGACAAAGAAGAATTGGCGGCCATCGTAAGCACAATCGCTGTCATCGCCGAACTTGAATGAATCAAGGCCGTGATGAAGGCTCCAATCAAAACGCCTAAAAGGATTCCAAAAATTCCAAAAGCTGAAATGCTTGAAAAGATTTTTGTCGCCGCCGGACCTAAGGCAAGGCTTTCCTTTAAAAGGCCCAAGCCCATAAATAAAAGCGCAAAACCCATAAAGCAATCCGCAAAGTTATGGATTTTTAATCGCTTAAAATACCTTAAGATAAATCCAAGTCCAAAAAGCGGAATCGCGGCGGCGGAAATTGAAAAGCTAAAGCCAAACAAAGAAACAATCCAGGCGGTAACTGTCGTACCTATGTTCGCTCCAAAAATTACGCCAATCGCTTGTTCCAAAGAAAGAATTTCCGCGTTTACAAAACTGACCACCATAACCGTCGTGGCGCCAGAACTTTGAATTAAAGCGGTGACGCCAAGTCCGGTAATAACAGCGTAAAATCTGTTTCCGGTTATTTTTGAAACAAGCATTTGAAGTCCGCTTCCCGCGCCTTTTTGGATTCCGTCAGAAAGCATGTTCATTCCAAAAAGCAAAAGGCAAAGAGAGCCGACAAAGCCTGCGAGTTGGCCAAGAACGTTAAAAAACATTCATTAAATATAAGGCAAAGGAAGGCCTTTTGTAAGAGACTTTATGTTAAATCTTTGTAAAATTTATTTTTGAAAAATTACTGTAAAGCAACTCCCCTTTCCGGGCTCGCTGTTTACAAAAACGCTCGCGTCATGATACTTGGCCGCATGCTTTACGATGGATAATCCAAGTCCTGTTCCGCCGCTTTGTTTTGAACGGCTCTTGTCGATTCTATAAAAGCGCTCAAAGATTCTTTCTTGCTCTTCCGCCGGAATTCCGATTCCAGTATCCTTTACTGTAAGCATGACGCGGCCCTTTGTATTTTCGTTTTCTGGAATCAAAGACTGAATGTTTATTTGAACCTCGCCGTCTTGAACGTTGTACTTGATCGCGTTTTCCACAAGATTATAAACCATTTCGTAAATTACAGGATTCACGCCCTCAATCTCTCCGCTATCGCCTGTAAGAATCAGTGAAACGTTTTTGCTGTTTGCGTTGACCGTTAAATTCTCAATAACCTCGCGGCTGATTTCCCTAAGACTTAAGGATTCTTTTTCAAGGCTGATGGCTTTTTCGTCCAACTTGGAAAGTTTTATAATGTCGTTGACCAAAGCAATCATCCGCTGACATTCATCGTAAATTGTCTGCGCAAAATCTTTTGTAGTTTTTTCGTCCGCGCCGCCGCTTTTTAAAATTTCCGCAAAGCCGCTTATGCTTGTAAGAGGAGTCTTTAGCTCGTGGCTTACGTTGGCGCTAAACTGTTTTCTCAACTCTTCTCGCTGGGCCTTCTCATAATTTTCTTCCGCGATTCTTTTTGTGAAAGGCTTTAACTCCTCGTAAACTTCAGACGCTTCCGGGTCGTCCAAATCAATTTTGTTCAGCGGCTCAACAATTTTCTTGCTGATGAAAGAAGCGGACATTCCAGAAATAACTATCGCAATCACAAGCATTATTAAAAGAATCTGGCTCATTCCCAAAACAAGAACCCAAACTGAATGTTGGTTGCAACTGATTCTAAGAACGTCTCCGTTAGAAAGAAGCCTCGCGCAATACAAAGTTTTTTCTGTCATAGTTGAAGAATATCTGGATACGCAAGAAAAGCCTTTTTGCTTGGCTTCCAAAAATTCTTCGCGCAAAGCGTGGTTTTCCATTTTTTCTTCGTTGGCGTTGTTGTCAAAGTATACGTCGCCGTCAGAATGAATCAAGGTAATTCGATTGCTTGTCTTTAATTTTTTCAGGCTGTCAAAATCTTTTTTTAAAACAACGTCTTCAAGAAAAAGGCTTTCGCTTTCAAGCTCGTTGAAAATTCTTTTTTCAAAGTAACCGTAAATATTGCTGATGAACAAAAAAGCGCAAATGAAGTAGACTAAAGTTCCAACTAAAAAAGTGTTAATGAAAATTCTAAAGGTCAATGATTCGGATTTCACAAAAGCCCTTCCTTTAATTTATGATGTAACCAACGCCGCGAACAGTTTCTATTATGTCGCCGCCCTCTCCAAGTTTTTGTCGCAAAGTCCGAACATGAACGTCTACGGTTCGGCTTTCAACGCTCGCGTCAATTTTCCAAACTGAGTCAAGCAATTGCTCTCTCGTAAAAACTTGTCCGCGATTTTCAACAAGCAAAAGCAAAAGGTCAAATTCTTTTACTGTCAAAAAAATCTGATTGTCTTTGTAAAAAACAGTGTGCTTGTTTATGTCAATCTTTAAATCTCCGGCTTGAAGAATTTTAGATTTTTGATTCGTCTTTTCGTAGCGACGCAAGACAGCCTTTATTCTGGAAATCAAATTCATCATCCCAAAAGGCTTTGTCACATAATCGTCAGCCCCGGCGTCCAAGCCTAAGACCACGTCAAATTCCGTGTCCTTTGCCGTCAACATAATCACAGGAATGCATGAAGTTTTTGAATCCGCCCTAAGTTTTTTGAGGACAGAGATTCCGTCTTCTTCCGGGAGCATGATGTCAAGCAAAACCAAGTCGGGCTGACTTTTTTTCATCTCCTTCCAAAAAGCGGACGGGCGGCCAAAGGATTTGCTTTTCATATTTTGGCTTTGCAAAGAATAATTGATGAGCTTTTGAATCGATTCATCGTCTTCTAAAAGATATATCATGATTTTAGTTTACAACAAAATGTAAAAAATAAGATAGAATTTGTGTTAAGTTTTTGTAAAATTTTTAGCGGGAATTTATTGCGTCGCAAAGCCAATCCATAAAAGTTTCTTCGCCGCCGTCTTTGTTTTTGCGGCCTGTTTTGTCTTTTAGCTCAACGTAAAAATGATGTCGGGTTTGATATTGAACGTAGCGGGAATTTTTGCAGAACCTTGCGACGCGCCGTCCAGTTGGCATTCCTTGTTCAAAAATGCCCTTGTCGTCTTCGGAATTGGCCCAATAAAATCTTATCGGAAGAACCCTGAGCAATTCCTTAAATTTCATTTGATAAAAGCCGCTTCCGCAAACAACAGCCTTAAAAAGTCCAGGCTCGGCGCAAGCCATCTCGGCAACGAACTTGGCGCCTTGCGAAAATCCATAGCCGACAATGTTTGTAGAATTTATACATTTATTTTTTATGCAAATATTTTTGATTAAAAGCGCCGTTCCGTGCGGATCTGTAAAATAATTTATGCGCGAGAAAATCAAAAGAACCGCCGCGCCTTTTGGATAAATTTTTTGTTGAAAATCTTTGTCTGTAAAAATTCTTCCATATTTAAAGGCGCGTCCTTTTTCGTCGGAGCCATGAAAAGCCACAATCAAAGGGAGCTGAACGCTTGAATCATCTGTTTTTGTTCTATATTCTTCTGGAATGTAAAGATAATATTGGTGGCCGCTATAAGATTTTTCGTAATGCCATATGCCCGACTCGCTTGACTCCTCGGAAAAATAATAAGCGCCGTCAAAGGTCAAGTCCAAAGATTTTCGTGTATACAATTTTTTTTGAACGCAAATAAAAACCCCTGATAAAACAATGACAAGAATTGCGGCGACGACGACTTTCTTTTTCATACAATTATATTTTGCATCACATCGCGCCTTTTGTCAAACAAAAAAAGGACGGCTAAAAATTATCGGCTTTTACAAAATCGCATTCTTTGCCGCGTTCGTCCACCTTGCAAGTAAAAAGGCAGCCGTCATGTTCGCCGGTCAAATCATTTCCGGAAGTCGTGATTAAGAGGGTGTCCAATCGCTCGCCGATAAAACAGCAGGAAGTCACATGCTTTGCGTCAATGTTTACTGTGGCCAAAATAGAGCCGTCTTTTGTACTGCGGCATTCAATTCGGCTTCCGCCCCAAAAGGCAACCCAAAGATTGTCGTCAGCGTCGATGCACATTCCGTCAGTAAGGCCCCGCGCTTCGTCTGGAGTGAACAAAACTTTTTTGTTGGAAATAAGGCCGGTCGATAAATCATAGTCATACGAAAAAACCGCTTTTTGCAAAGTGTCGGAAAAATAAAATTTCTTGCAATCGCGGCTCCAGCCCAGCCCGTTGGAAATTTTGGTATTGGCTTCTCGGCAAAAAACTTTTCCTTCGTCCAAGCAAAAAAGATTTCCGCTCGCTTCGTGAATGCCGTCGTCAACCGAAGAGCCAAACCATAATCTTCCGGCCGGATCCGCTTTTGCGTCATTGGAACGCTGATAGCTTTCATAAAAATCAGTGAGTTTTTTTACCAAAGTCGCCTTTCCGTTTTCCAAAAGATAAAGGCCGTCTGTCGCCGCAAGAATATAGCTTCCTTCCTTTTGCGCTGGCACAGCGGAACCAATCGCTTGTCCAAGACAAAAAGAATTTTTTTCTCCGTCTAACGTCTGCGTATAAAGCGTTCCCTTTGGAATGTCCACCCAGCTCATTGTCTTTGTTCTTGAATCGTAAAAGGGAGATTCTCCCAATGAAAATTTTTCTTTAGAAAAAACTTGAGCCGTATAAGTTTTCATAAACTCTCCTTTAGAAGTCGGCTTTTTAGTAACCTAAATTTCTGTCCACAAGATAACGCAAGGGTTTTCCTGTAACAAAGTTTTTTAAATCTTCCAAAAACATTTGAACATTTTTGTCTTTAGTATATGGAACGGTCAAATTTCCTGCGATGTGAGGAGTTATCAAAAGATTTTTTGTTTTCCAAAGTTCGCTGTTAATTGGCAAAGGTTCTGTTTGAAAAACATCCAACGCGGCTCCAGCCAAGTGCTCGCTTTCTAGATTTTCAACAAGAGCTTCCTCGTCAATCGCTGAACCGCGGCCAACATTAATCACATACGCTCCTTCCGGCAAAAGCGAAATTCTTTTTCGTGAAAGGATTCCTTTAGTCTCAGGAGTGCTAGGAAGACTCATCGCAAGTAGATCAGTATCCGGCAAAATCTTGTCCAAATCCAAAACATTATATACATGATCGTAAACAGGGTCGTCAGCCTTGCCGCTTCTGCAAACGCCTGCAATTGTTTTGGGTTCAAAGGCCTTGGCCCTTTTTGCAAAAGTCGTTCCAATGTCGCCCGTTCCCAAAACTGTTATGCGGCAATCTTTTAACGATTTTTGCGAACGAGGAAAAAGCCACTTTCCGTTCATAGTCTCCGCGTAAAACTCAGTAAGCCGCCTCATCATCATGAGGGCAACGGCAATCATGTGCTCGGCAATTGAAACGCCATAAGCGCCTGCGGAATTTGTTAGAAGGCAATTCTCGTTCGCAAAATATCCCGGAGCCATAAGAGAGTCAACTCCAGCCCAAGGCGCGCAAAGCCACTTGAGTTTTTTGCTTGTACTTACAATGCTTGGGGCAAATCCGTAAATGATGTCCGCGTCATAATCGCTTTGTGGAATTTCCTTTTCGTTTTTGTAAAAGAAAACTTGCGCTTTGCATTCCGACGCGGCCGCTTTTATTCGCTCGATATGTCTTTGCTCAAACAAGTCGTTGATTACTAAGATTTTCATACAAGCATTATACCACGTATTTATTTTTTTGCCAAAAAAGGACGCGCAATGTGAACGTTAAAGAACTCGATAAGGGGTCCCATAAAGAAGGCCGTGATAATCGTTCCTATTCCCGCAATCGTTGGGATTGCGGAAAATTCCCTGCCGGCCAAAACAAAAAGGCCTACGCCCAACAAAACGCAAATTATGTCAGTGATGATTCTGACATACTGGAACTTTCCTTTTTTCCAAGTGTTGCAAATTATCAGCGCGACCGCGTCATAAGTTGAAACACCCAAGTCCGCCGTCATATAAAAGGCGGAACCAAAACAAATGATTACAATGCCCACAACCAAGCACAAAACGCGGACTACAATCGACGGATTTACAATCACAGTTTGCAAAAACTCGTAAGTGTACTGGGTGATGTAGCCGAGCAAAAACAAATTGATGAAGGTCGCGATTCCTATGTAGTGCCTGTCAAAAATCAAGGCGAAAGAAAGCAGCAGCGCGTTCACGATAATGTACAAAAGTCCAAAATCAAGAGGAATCAAATTGTCGAGGCCAGCCATAAAA
>JAILDQ010000078.1 GCA_024689365.1 Treponema sp.
GGGGCCTTTGACCTTGGTTTTGGGAATCGCGTGCGCGGCCCTTTTGTGGAAGCCTCAAGCCGCGACAGTCGGAATCTTGGCCTTGGCTTTTGGAGACGGCTTGGCTAGCCTTGCGGGAAAATTCTTGGGAAACCTTCACATTCCTTATACGGGCGGAAAAACTTGCGCCGGAAGCCTTATGTGCTTGATCGCGATTTTCATTTCCAGCTTTTGCGTTTTGCAAAGGGCCGACGCGGCGCTCGCAATCGCTCTTTGCGGAATGTTTTTGGAAGTTCTTCCCCTTAAGGATTTTGACAATCTTTTGATTCCGATTGTCTTGGGCGCCATGGCCCAATTTCTTTAAGAATAGAGCTTGTGAATGTTCGTGAAATAACGGAAAGTTCCTGTCGCAAGCGCGACCGCTCCCGGAAGCGCGAGGGCGAAAACCGCGCTTGTGTTCATCGTTAGAAATCCCGCCATTACGCACAAAATGTCAATTCCAATTTTAAAATACAAGGGATTTTCGCTATTTTTTGCGTTTATCGCGTAGGAAATCATCGTCAAAATTAATGTCAACGCGTAGAACAAGCGGATGAAAATAGGCCAGCCGATTTGTATGTTGAATGAAAGAGGAATCTTTGTCGTGTTTACGGGAATCGCGCTCGCCAAAGCCAATGAAAAAATCAGCATTAAAAAGAAATGCTGCTCGGTCTTTAGGTTTTTGCCAGTGTCGTTCAAAAGGGAAGAGGCGAGAAGGCTTGTAAAGGCCAAGATTCTTCCCCAAAAAAGCGCTTTTCCGGCTATTACCAAAAAACTTGGGAAAGTGTTTTGCAAGGTTTCCATCGGAATGCAGGGCCGCAAAAACTCAGGAATGCAGCCCATCAAGAACAAAATGAAGTAGGCCACTTCGTTTGAAGGAGTTTTTTCAAATCGGGCATATATATAGAAAGAAGCGGTTGGAATGTAAATCGCCATGGCGATGGCTTCAAAAAAAACAGTCCAAATGTTGTCTTTCCAAATCGAAAAATTATTTGTCGAAATGTCGTAGTTGAAAACGGCCTGGTCGTTAAGGACTAAATTGAGTTTATATAGATAATACAATATGGTCAGCGCTGAAAAAGCCAAAAAAATCGTTGAGAAGACTAAAGTGAATGTGTTTCGAGCTTTTAGCGTCATATAAATATTATATATTTTTATTTTTTTTTACTCAAGATGTCATTTTTATTTGCCGATAATTTAATTAAGGAAGGGAATAATGAAGAAAGCATTGATTGCAGGATTTATTTTCATTGCAGCCGGAATTTCATTTGCCGGCGACGCCGCTGCATTCAAAGACATTGGTTTCTCTGGCGACGGAAAGATTTACGTTTTCGGTCAATACGGAAAGACTGACGTTAACTATCAGCCCTATGCGGAAATCTATACGATTGACGTTGAAAAGAATGAATACGTTCCCGGCGGCGTTTACAAAAATCATGAAGTTGACTCAATGCGAAGCGGCAGCCAGGTTTATGAAGACTTGCTTGCCAAGCACTTCCTTGACCTTAAGAAATACAATTGCAAGAGCGCTTCGGTTGACGACGTTCTTTACGTTTTGGAAAGCGAAAAGAAAAAGGGCGACGACGTAATTGAATTCAAAAATTACGGCGACAACGGAGACTCAAAGCGCTTGACTTACAATGTTCGCCTTGTTCCGACTTTTTACGGCCGCGGAAAAGATTTGCGCTCAAGCTTTTACATCGACGTGAATGTCCGCGACAATGACGGAAACTTGCGCCAGTCTTACAAGGTTGGCTCGCCAGACATAAAGCGAAAAGGCGTGAGCGCCTATAAAATCGTTCGCATTTTCAGGGACTCTGCAAAAAGCGGATTGATTTTTGTTGTGGAAAAAACTGTTGAAGATTCTACCGGCACCTCCATTCGGTATATGGTCGAAACAGTTAAATTATAAAAAAAAGTGGGGAAGGCAGCCTTCGTTTTCAACCCGTTGGTTGTTCTTCGAAAAACCTCCTGTGTTTAAAACCGCGAGTTCCAATTGTGTGTGAGCTGTTGGGACCCGCGGTTTTTTTTATTTGCTTGAATAAATGTTGTCGCTCACAGTCCAATCGTATTTTGACGAAGGCTTTTTTTGATTCGCGCTTGGGAAATTTTTTCTTACAAGGGGCTTTGTGGAAGAGCACTTGTTCTTTGGGTCG
>JAILDQ010000080.1 GCA_024689365.1 Treponema sp.
TCCGCCCGAAGAAGCCGCCGAAGCGCCTTGCAAAAAGCGCATCAAAAGGGTTTCCAAAGCGTCGTTTTGGTTGTGGGCCAAGCAAATGAATTGGGCGCCGCTTTCTTCCCGAAAAGCCTCAAATTCCTTGTAGCGCAAAAAACGAGCGGCTTCCTCAAGGCCCTTTCCGCGCTCGGCCGCGATTTTTTGAACCAAGCCCCTCTGGATTTTTCTTGCATAGCATTCAACGCCCAAAGAAGCGCAAAGGTCTTGAACGAATTTTGCGTCGCCGGAACTTTGCTCTTCCTCGCGAATCGAATGGTCCACGCTTACGCAAATCGCTTTTGGAAAATCAGAATTGTTTCTTTGCCTCTCGCGCGAAAAGGCCTTCGACAAGGAAAGCAAAAGGCTGACGGAATCGGCTCCGCCGCTAACGGCAAGGCCAATGACTTTTGGCTCTTGGCCGTCCAAAATTTTTTTTAGAGAAGCTAAGACTTTTTCTTCAAAGACTTCCAATTCGCTCATGAACGCAAAGCAATTATCTCAAAAACTCAAAAAAAAAGCCTCCGCATAAATACGGAGGCCATGCCTGACGGTAAAAGAAAGCTTAGGCCTTTTGAGCCAAAAGCTTTTTAATTATCTTGCCGGCTTAACGCTTGCCAACGCCAATTCAGCGTCAGTAATGATTGTTACGCCGTCCCCCAAATTGAGATTCTTTACCAAGAATTTCTCACCAATGTTTACGCCGGAAATATCGGCTTCAACTTTGGCGGGCATCTTTTTAGCGACAGCCTTAACCTGAACCTCAGGAGCCTGCTTGAGCAAGAAACCGCCCTTAAGAACGCCGGCTGGAGTTCCAACCAAGTGAACAGGCATTTTCATTGTGATAGCCTGATCAGCGGCCGGCTCAAAGAAATCGGCGTGCAAAACTTTGTCATTGCGAATATTGTATTCAGTGTCTTTGATGAAAACATCGTGAGAAGCGCCGTCTACAGTCACGTTGATCAAAGTTGAAGGCGTTACTGAGCGCCAAATCTTGTTGAATTCAACTTCGTCAATGTCCAACATTGTCGATTTGCCTTCAGAGTTGTACAATACAGCGGGAATTCTTCCCTGAGCGCGCATTCTTTTTGCGTTGGCGCGTCCTGTTGTGCTGCGTGTTTTAGCATTGATAACCAAGTCCATTTTATAACCCCTATAAACCTTTATAAAAGAATCTGGGACGACAGGATTCGAACCTGTGGAATGACGGCACCAAAAGCCGTTGGCTTACCACTTGCCGACGTCCCAAAATATATAAGAAAGCGCGAAGGCTCAAGGCCTTGCGGCAGTCTCCGTTATTCGGCTGAAGAATCAGTTCCCGAAGAGGAAGCTTCAATAACCTTTCCGTTATTGTAGTCGTCCAAAATTCTGTTCTGAAGCTCAGAGCGGAATTCAGGGCTGATAGGATGGGCAACATCCTTGTATTCTCCAGTGGCGGTCTTTTTGCTCGGCATGGCGATAAAAAGTCCGTCTTTGCCCTCAATAATTTTTACATTGTGAACAACAAAGCAGTTGTCAAATGTAATTGTAACATAAGCGCGAAGCTTTCCCTCGCCCGTTACCTTTCGGATGCGCAATTCAGTAATTTGCATAATGCCTCTCCTTTACTTTTTATAATAAAGTTGCGTTCCATTTTTCCGAAAGACAGTCAAAGGCTTTTTTAGCGTCTTTTTCAGATTCAAAAACGCCAAAGACAGTCGAACCGGAGCCTGACATATCGCTAAACAAGGCGCCGCTTGACTTAACGTCTAAAAGCGCCTGCCGCACCTTTGAGTACTTGGCCGAAATGACCGGCGTGAAATCGTTTGCAAAAGTCCAGTCTTTGACCGGCCTTCTGTAAAGGCTTTCAAGTTCGTCCAAGGGCAAATACCCGTCTTTTAACTTTCCCGCGCTTTCGTCGACAGCGGCGTAAGCCTCCGCGGTTGATGAATGAACGCCTGGAAAAATCAGAACGTAATGCAAATCACTTCGAGGTTTTATTGGCTTGACCAACTCGCCTCGTCCCCAAACAAGAGCGGCGCCTTCTGGCTTTCCGTTCAAGCTTAAGAAAAAAAACACATCGCTTCCCACCCGAGCGGCTATTTTGTGAGCCGCGCCGCTTGGAATCGCAACGCCGAGTTTTTGCAAGGCAACCAACAAAGCCGCGGCGTCGGAAGAGCCTCCTCCAAGACCGCCGCCCAAGGGAATGCGTTTATTCAATTGAACGCTGATTCCGGGCAAATCCCGCTCCAAGACGCTTTTTGCGGCTTGATAAGCGGCATTGACTGTGTTTTCTTGAGGAACTTCCGCCTGCGAAGAAAAAACATTGCAGACATTTTGTTCCGCCAAAGGCCTTACGATCAAAGTGTCGCAAAGACCCACAGTTGCAAAAACGCTTTCTATGCCGTGAAATCCGTCGTCCCTTTTGGGAAGAACGCGCAAGCCTAAGTTTATTTTGGCAGGCGCCTCAACAGAAAATTCACCCAACATAGTTTTTGTAATTATACAAATTTATCAACTTTTGTCAACTATTTTGAAAAGCGTTTTTTATAATTTTTCTTTATTTTCCCGCTGCCGAGCTTGCGCGAAATCCGCTCGAAAAAAAAGTCTTGGTTTTGCCTTCTTTAACACGAGCGGAAGTTCCCATTCCCCGCAGCCGCCGCGCTTGCGCGAGGTCCGCTCGAAAAAAAAGTCTTGGTTTTGCGACCGTTAACACGAGCGGCTCTTGACACAATTCCAAAAAAAATATATAGTTTGTTATCTTTTATCGAGGTTTTATATGTCCGCAGATCCCGATTTCTTTGAAAATGAAGATAAAGTTGAGTTTTTGTACACAGACGAAGTTAGCGAAGACTTGGCTTTAGACGACGCTTCTGACTTTGAAGACGACGAAGCCATTGACAGTTTTTCCGTCTATGACGACGAAATCCTCAACGAGGATTGGACTGACAATGAATTCGCCGACGGCGATTCGGACGCCTTGAAGTTCTAGCCGCGCCTTAAAATTCCAGGCGCTTTCCAGCGTGCCAAAGCTTTTCCAAATCGTAGAATTCGCGAGCCTCTTTTGACATCAAGTGGACCACGATGTTTCCCAAGTCAATCAAATTCCAGTCTTCGCCGTCATTGATTTTCTTGTTGGTCTTTCTAATTTCCAAATCGTTTTCCTTAATGTAATCCTTGACTTGCTTTTGAAGGCCCTGCGATTGGGTTGAGCTCGCTACGGTGGCGATTACAAAAAAATCAGTCCAACTGTTCAATTCGGAAATGTCAAGGACAACAAGGTCCTCTCCTTTTCCATCCTGAATCAAGCGGGCGAGTTCCAAAGCCTTTTCTTGGGTTGTTTTATTTTCCATAATTTTTTCCTCCTAAAATGCCGCGGCTGGCAGCCGCTTTTGGCTTCGAGCGCTTTTGGCGCAGGCTACTTTTCTTCCTCCGCGGGACTTTGCCCGTGAACGTATCGGCCGTCAAAATCCCGGCCCAGAATCAATATAAAGTCGAAGTTTGGCGTTTCGACGTTTTCTCCTTCGGCGGCGACCTTGGCTTCCGTGATTTTATAGCATCGTATAAAATCTCCAAGGGATTTTGCCGCGTCCGGGTTTCCAATCAAGTCAACGATTTCTGTCTGCGCGTAGTCGTTTGACGGCGCGTTCGACACGTTCAAAACCTCAAAGCCCGCTCCCTGCAAGAGAATCTGGGTGTTGCGGGCCAAGCCCTGAACTTTGGTTCCGTTCTGAATCTCAAGAACGTAAGAGCGGTCTCCAGACGAGCCGGAAGCCGCGATGATTGAAGAAACCGCGCGGCGAACGACTTCCTTGATGAAGTCTCCGTTTCTAAAGGGATAGAGCAAAACCTTTCCGTCAACGTTTTGGTTAAGCCCCGTAACTTCAAGCTGGGTGACGCGCTCGTAGTCAATTCGAGTTATGATTTCAAGCAGCTCGGAAAAGTCTTTTTTGTTCAAATTGCTTTTAAATAGCGACGAAAAAATCTTGAAATTTTCCCGCTTGAAAATAATGTTCCTGTTTTTTCGCAAGGCCGACAAAAGGGCGACGAGCATGCTCTGCCGTCTTTCCTGAATCGCGTCCTCGTCCTCTTCCTCAAGCTCGTAAGTCATGTAGGAATGAATCTTGTCGCCAAAAAGGTTGACGGCGCCGCTAGGCAAAAGCCATATTTCTCCGTTTGGGCCGCGGGCGTCAACCGGCTGCGGAATGAAAACTCCAAGGCCGCCAAGCAAGTCGGCAAGGCGCTCAAAGTCTTTGAGCTGAATCTCTATTGTATACGACAATTCCATGTCGATGAGCTTTTCTATTTCCGCCTTGTAGGCCTCCAAGCCCTTCTCTTCAAAAACAGCGTCGATTCTGTCAACGCGGCCAAGAGAGCTGTAGATTCCGCCTGTGTTTTCAGGAACCGACACAAGGGCGCCCTTGCCGGATTCAGCGTACGCCAAAAAAACGTCGGTGAAAATAACCTTGTCGCCGTCCTCAAGCAATATCAGGCTTTTTATGATTGGATCTGTCTTTAGTTTGTCTTGAACTGAATCCGCCCTAAGATAAACGTAAAAGGAAACCGCGAGAGAAAGCAAAATGGCGATAATCAAAACGAGAAAAACAATTCCCTTGTGCTGTCGCTTAAGACGCATAACAACCTGCCTTTATTCTTTTACCAAACTGTCGTAAAAAGCCTTTGTCTCGGCGGCAATTTTTTTTCCTTTGCCCTTGAGGTATTCCATGCTTTCTCCGACAACCGCCGCGGTCATTCCGTCAATGGTCATGGCCATAAGGCGTTCCGTGTATTCTTCCGTGACATGCTCGCGGCCCGGCTCTATTTTGTCGGCCACATAAAGCAATTTTGCCAAGTCGCCCATTCCGGCTTTGCCAAAAGTATGGTTGGCGACGGCTTCCAAAAGAGCGGAATCTTCCACGCCCCAATCTTCCTTTAGCAAAACAGCGGCCGCCCGGCCATGCAAGAGAGCGGGCTTTGCTTTTTCAATCTTCAAGAATGGATTTCCGTCCCTGGCGGCGATTTGCAAAAGCATTTTGTCGTCCATGTTCTTGCACATGTCGTGGGCGATTCCCGCAAAAAAACCGATTTGCGCGTTAAGGCCGTAGCGCTCGCACAAGCGGGCGCAAGTTTGAGCCACGCGAACGCTATGCTTGTAGCGCTCCTCGCTCACCGCCGCAAGAACGTACTTGCGGACGCCTTCCGTCAATTCAGCCAAGTCCAACCTATTGTTTAGATCCATAAAGCCTGTTCGCCACTATATAATCGTAAACCGCCGGCGGAACCAAATAGCGCCAGCTTTTTCCCTGGGCGATTCGGTTTCTTACGTCTGTTGAAGAAAAGGACAAGATCAAGTTGTCCATCTCCACGCGCTCCCACTTGAATTTCTTTTCGTTCACGTCCATAAATTGGCCTTGAGCGTCGATGCCGCCGACATAGTCTCCGCGCGGCTTGTTCATTCCGTGAGAGGAAGCGCGGCGGTCGCCAAGCCTTTGCCTCTTTGCTATGATGATGTCGCAAAAAGCCGCGACTTCTTCGGCGTTCTTCCATTTTTCAAATTCGGCGGCGATTTCCTGGCCCATGACCAAGCCAATCTTTCCTTTTAAAACGCCCCTGTACTTTTCCTTTAAAAAGCGCACGGTGTCGATTGTGTACGAAATGCCTCCGCGCTGAATTTCGCAAGGCTCTATCTCGAACTTTGGGTTTCCTGAAATAGCCGCCTCCAACATCGCCAAGCGGCTTGAAGGAGAAACGCTCGCCGCCAATTGCTTGTGAGGCGGAATGAATGTCGGCACGAACAAAAGCTTGTCGTAACCTAATTCCAAAGCCGAATCGGCCACCATCAAATGGCCGTTGTGAATGGGATTAAAACTTCCGCCGTAAATCGCTAGCCTCAATTTTCACTCCCCGGATACTGAACTTCCGCGTCGTCGTCGATGGATTCCCGCTCGGCCATAAAAGAACTGGCCGTTTGCTGGACGCCCTTTTCCTTCAAAGACTCCTGCGCCTCAATCTTGTCAGCAAGCTCGATAATGGCGTTTCTAAGAGCCTTCATTCCAATATTATTCAAAATCGAAACGGAAAGAACTGAAATGTTCTTGTCCTTTTTCTGAATGCTTTCCTTTATTTCCTTGGCGCGCTCGTCGGCGCCTTCAATGTCGATTTTATTGCACAAGACCATTCTTGGCTTTTTGGCCAGTTCCTGCGAATACGAGGCTATTTCCTGGCTAAGGGTGTCGTAGGCCGTCAAATAATTTTGGTCGCTCGCGTCTATGATGAACAAGAGGCATTGGGTCCTTGAAACGTGCTTTAAAAACTTAAAGCCAAGTCCAACGCCTTCGCTCGCGCCCTCGATGATTCCAGGGATGTCGGCGATGATTATGTCGCGCTCGTCGTCAACCCGCAAAACGCCAAGATTCGGAATCTTAGTCGTGAAAGGATAAGGCGCGACTTTTGGACGGGCGTTAGTGAAAGCCGTCAAAAGGGAGGATTTTCCGGCGTTTGGAAAACCGACCAAACCAACGTCGGCCATAACGCTAAGCTCGACGCGAATCTTTTTGGTGACGCCAAGCTCGCCCTTGTTGGCGATTCTAGGCGCCTGGTTTGTGGAAGACTTAAAGTGAATGTTTCCCCAGCCGCCTTTTCCGCCCTTGAAGAGCAAGAACATTTCGTCCTCGCCCTGGGTGGTAAAGTCGTGAATCAATTCGCCGCTTTCGTAATCGCGCAAGGAAGTTCCCGGCGGAACAGGAATGACCAAATCGTCGCCGTTCTTTCCGTACTTTCCCCAGCTCATTCCGTCGGAGCCGTTCTTCGCCTTTAAAATAGGACGGCGGCGCAGTCTTGAAAGGGTTCGCATATTGCGCTTGACGACAAAATAAACGTCTCCGCCTTTTCCGCCGTCGCCGCCGCTAGGGCCGCCCAAGGGGATGTATTTTTCCCGCCTGAAGGAAATGCAGCCGTTTCCGCCCTTGCCTGAGGATACTGTAATTACCGCTTCGTCAGCAAACTGAATCATAAACTTCCTGAATTTGCCGCGCGTTTTTTTTTATTATCGCGCCCAATAGTAATGGTCAAGGCGCGCTTCGCTCAAGGCCTTGACTCTTTCCTTTTGCGGCGCGACTCCAATTATCGCGCCGCAATAAAAAAAATGCCCGGCATATTAAACCGGGCAGTTATATGCGTTGGCGAATGTTACGCGTTTACAACAGAAATGTACTTTCTGTGGTTGCTTTCTGAGAAAACAACCTTTCCGTCGGCTGTAGCAAAAATGCTGTCGTCGCCGGCGCGCTTAGCATTGTCTCCCGGGAAAAACTTTGTGCCGCGCTGCTTAACGATGATTGAACCCGCTGTCACAAACTGTCCCGCATATCTTTTAACACCCAAGTGCTTCGGATTTGACTGGCGGCCGTTTTTAGCGCCGCTTCCGCCTTTACTTCTTCCCATTTTATTCCTCCAATTTACATTCAAACTGAACATTTTGCGGAAAGTCTTTTGCAAGGCCTTCAAAGCCTTTTTGCAAAAAATCCGCGGCGAACAAAAGCTCTCTTTTTGCAAGAAGCTCGTCCGCCTTTGCCTCAAAGTAAAGGCTTCCCCGTTCGGGAGCGCCGCCCTTAAAGGCAACCCCTAACCTGCCGTCAAGGGTTTGCCCAGCCGTTCTCAACAAAACTGTCGCGGCCGAGCAAACGATGTCCTGCCCTTTTTTGTCAAAGAGCGCGTGTCCTTCCGCCTCGCAGCGAAGAAAGCCGTCGCCCTTGACCAGCAGAACCCTTATCATTACGCGTTGATTTCGTCAACGCGAACGTTTGTGTATTGCTGGCGGTGTCCGTGAAGGCGATGATAGTCCTTCTTGCTCTTATACTTGAACACGAGAACTTTCTTGTCTTTGAAAGAATCTTCAACCGTTACTTGAACCTTCGCTCCGCTAACATAAGGAGCTCCAACCTTTACATTGTCTCCGTCGCTTACAAGCAAGACTGAATCGATGTCAATCTTGGCGCCCTTTTCAGCGTCGATTTTGTCAACTTGAAGCAAGGCTCCTTTTTCAGCCTTATACTGTTTGCCTTTGTATTCAACAAGCGCGTACATATTAAAACCTCAAAATAAAAAATTCCCAAAAACCGCCCAACGCGCAGCAAACGGGATTGCGCCCGAGCGTATTTATGTAGAAGTTATTTTATCAAATTTTTGTCAAATTAGTCAATAGATAAAGATGAATTTTATTGATTTTTCTAAACAAAGGCCGAACGTTCGCGCAATTATAACAAATCGATAGAAAAGAAAAAAACTTCTTGCATTAACAAAAATTAGCGCTATAATTAAGAAATATGAAAGTCACAAATCTAATGGAAGATTATGTCCGCGTCCACGTGGACGACATGTACGAAAGGCTCAAGGCGGAAAAAGTCAGCTGGCTGACCTGTGATTGCGAAAACTGCCGCATGGACACAGAATGCTACGTGCTGAACAGAATTCCGCCAAAATACACAATTTCCGGCCGAGGTGTAAACCACGCCCAAAGCGAGCTTGAAACCGTAAAGCAAGTGATGGCCGACGTAGACACCTTGGTCATGGACGGAATCCGATTGATAAGCGGCTCCAAGAGGCCCAACCACGGCTCGTCTTACACAAGCGACGCCGAAATCGTAAGCGGAAAGTACCCCTACTTTTTCTTCCCGATTTTCTCCGGCGCGGTTTACGACGGAACGACATTCGAATCATTGTCCAACGCGGAAATCAAAATCTTGTACAACGGAAAGCCGGCAAAAATGCTTGACTCCACTTGGCAGAATCCCTGCAAAACTTGCAAGGCCACTGAAGGCGGCTACAATTTTTGCGTCGAGCCTGAGAAGGCAAAAAAAGAAGGCATGGCAAAAGACTTTAGCTTTGAGCTTGTGATAAACGCAGCCGGCTACGACAGCATCAACTACGCTTTTAGCGTTCCGGTTGTAAGCAAAATCTTAAAAGGCCCTGGCGTTCGTCCCGACTACTCCCTCAAGATTCAAGACTTGTTCTTGTTCCCCCAGGGAATGGTGAATCCGATGGAACGCTATCCTGTTCCAGGCGACGAGTCCGCAAAGTAAAAAGGAAAGAATTTTTTAGATTTTTTCGAAAAATCTCTTGACAGGTTTTGGTGAATTTGATAATATCATATTCACTTGACGGACGATTAGCTCAGCTGGTACGAGCGTCTGGTTTACACCCAGAATGTCGGGGGTTCGATCCCCTCATCGTCCAAAAAAGACGAAACTCTAGGGTTTCGTCTTTTTTTTTGCGGTTTTACGTTTTTTTTCAATAATTTTTTGTTATATTCTCCTTATCATCCGTTTTTTCATAAAAAAATTCCCTTTGGCGATAAGTAACTATAAGGAGAATTTCATGTACAAATTGATAAAGATAAAAAACGGCGGGAAGGCCGCTTGGTATTATTTTTTGGACAGAGGCGACTATTCAAGCTTGAACTTGAGGCTTTGTCCTGGCTGCGAAAGCAAAGACAGCGCCCGGGATTTTGTCCTTAGGCTAAAGAATGAAAAGAGCCTTGTAAAAACAATCACGGCCGGCATGTATGAAAAAGGCAGCTTTTCTTATGAAAAAAGGCGGCAGTTTGGAAAATCAGTCTATAAAGCAACGTTGGAACAAAAGAAACTTTTTCTAAGGCAAATAAATAAGGATTTTGGCGATTTTCCAATTCAAGACATATCGGAAAAGGACGTGGAAAGCCGCCTCTTAATGCAAGGAAAAAGCGGCTCTTGGAAAAATTCTTATTTGGAAACTTTTTTGGACATATACAAAGAGGCAAGATGGAACGGAATAAAAGTGCCGCTTCCAAGCTTCCAGAAGTTCAAGAGAAATTCAAAAAAAGCTGACGTTTTGACCGATTTTGACATAAAGGCCTTGTTCTCTCCAGGCGCATTTAGCGATGAAGGAATGAGGCTCATGTTCAAGTTAGGCCTTTGCTGCGGCTTGCGTTTGGGAGAAATGAGAGGCGCAAGGGCAAGGCAAATAATACAGGCCGAAAACGCGTTTGTCGTTGACGGATATATAAACAAGATTGGCGAACGGACAAACTACAACAAGAAGGGCTCGGCGGAAAAGCCAAAGTTTCGGGTGGCCTTTATGCCCCAAAAGTTGCGGGAAGAGCTAGAGTCCTTTATCGAAAGAAACAAACTTTGCCCCGACGATTTTTTATTCCAATCGAACGGCAAGGCTGTTTCGCAAATCAGCGCTTACAGAGCCTTTGTAAAGGCCGTGAAAAAGGCCGGCCTTTCGATTGAAAACAGAAAAATCGTTCCCCACTCCCTTAGATACACTTACATCACTAGATTGAGAAGCGCCTTGCCCGGCGAAACCGTCAGAAAACTCGCGGGCCACAGTTCCATCGAAATGACTGACTACTACACCCGCGCGGCATTAACGGATTTGATTCAAGAGCTGTCGCCAACCCAAAACTGCGTCGAGCTAAGATTCAGCGGCCTTTTATAGACTTGATGATTACACCCCCGAACGCATTGCTTTTCTAGTCAAATTGTATATTTCCAAACCGTTTTGGGTCAACTTGTAAAAGTCGGCCCGCTTTATGTCGGACCAGGATTCATGCTTGTACGTTCCGCCTTGCCAAGGATCCATTACGGTAAACTTGGAGCTTTTGTAATTTTTTTCGTCGCTATAACTTATCGAGTCAAAAAGCGTCGAGTGGTCGTTGTAGCCGCGGAAATGGGTGAAATACACGTCGCTTTGGCTCTTTGAGTTTTGGACGATGCGGTCAAAAATCTCCTGACGGCCAGACTTTCCATTTTTGTCAGAATCCGCTTTGACAGAAAAGTCCTCGCCGTCTTTTTCCAAATAATCATCGCCTGCTATTAAATTCACGATTTGCGCGTATTTGTCGCCTTGGACTATAAGATTTTTTTCCGTTACGCCTTGCCTGTCCGCTCCAAATTCGTAAAGGTCGTTTTCAATCGCGATTCTGTTGGCTTGGGCAAGGCTTGTGACTTTTCCTGTAATTGAATACGCGATGTATGCGGCCGTTGCCAAAACGCAGCCGTAATTTTTTATGTCCGTGCTATAGGATTGCGGCTTGTATCCGTATTTTTCGTTTTCCACGCCGACAATGATTTCCTCAGAGGCTTTTTCATAGGCTTCTT
>JAILDQ010000128.1 GCA_024689365.1 Treponema sp.
GAAGGCGACGCGCCAAAGACAGCCGACAACATCAGCCAGTTCCGCAGAATCGGAAAAGAAGGCTTTATTCTTGTCTTTGACGAAGCGGGCAACATCGTTAGCGGCCCAGAATCTTATGACAACACAAACATTTACGAGCGGGGCTTGTCCAAAGACTTTTTAAAAGACAAAGAGGCGCTTGAATTGTTCGCGCTGAACTTTGAGACAAAGGACCTCTACTCGATGTTCCAAAAGTCAAACGGCTTTTGGATTTTGGCGATGATTCCCCAAAAACAAGTCCTCAAGATTCCGGCGCTCGCGGTTTACGTTTCAATTTTCATGGACACAATTTCATTCTTCGTAATGTTCCTTATGGTTTTCATAATCGTAAAGAGCCAAATCGTAAAGAACATCGACAAAATCGCGGACTCGCTCAAAAAAATCACGGCGGGCAATTTGGGCGAAAAAGTCAACGCCCGTGAAAGCGCGGAATTCGCAAGCCTTTCCGACGGCATAAACCAAACGGTTGCCTCGTTAAAGGAAAACTTGAACAAGGTCGCCGCCCAAGCGGAAAAAGAATTGAGCTTTGCGCGAATGATTCAAAATTCCGCGATGCCTTCAGTTTTCCCGGCCTACCCCGGCCGAGATGAATTTGACATTTACGCAAAGATGATTCCCGCCAAGGAAGTTGGAGGCGACTTTTACGATTTCTATTTTGCCGGAGACGAAAAGCTGGCAATTTTAGTTGCGGACGTTTCAGGAAAGGGCGTTCCCTCAGCCATGTTCATGATGCAGGCCAAGACTTTGCTAAAAAGCTTGATTGAGTCGGGACTTTCGCCGGCGGAAGTTTTTGAAAAGGCGAACGATTCCCTTTCAAACGGAAACGACGCGGGAATGTTCCTTTCGGCCTGGCTTGGAATCGTAGACTTGAAAAAAGGCTCGATCGCTTACGCAAACGCGGGCCACAAGGCGCCGATTTTGTTAAAGGAATACGACGGAATTAAAGAGCTTGAAAGCGACAAGAATTTCGTTCTCGGCGGAATCGAAGGCATCGTCTACAAAGAAAGCCAAAGAGCCCTTGAAGACAACGACACGATTTTTCTTTTTACAGACGGAATCACCGAAAGCAAAAACGAGGAAGGAAAGAGCTTTGGCCAACAAAGGCTTTTGGAAATCTTGCAGGAAACGCAAAAAGCCGGCTGCAAGGAAAAATGCGAAAATATTATTTTGGCCGCCGAAAAATTCAGGGGAAACGCCTTGCAGGAAGACGACATCGCGCTTCTTTGCTTTAAGTTCAACTACAGGGTTATGACAGGCGAAGTTGAATACAACGATGTCGTTGAGCAAGCCGTTGAATTCGCGCTAAAGGCCCACCGCGACGAAAAGAGAAAGTCCAACGGCGTTCCGTACATTTTGCATCCGATTGAGGTTTCGGCGATTTCGTCCCGCCTTACGATGGAACGAGAAGTTATGGCCGCCGCCTTGCTGCACGACACGGTTGAGGACGCGGGAGTCACAAAGGAGCAGCTGCTCAAAAAATTTGGAGAGCGCGTCACCGAATTGGTAATGGCCGAAACCGAAGACAAGCACCGCGAAATGTCCGCGGCCGCGTCTTGGAAAATGCGCAAGGAAGAGTCAATCAGAGACTTGAGGGCCACCAGCGACAAGGGCGTAAAGGCCATGTGGCTTTCGGACAAGCTTTCAAACTTGCGTTCCCTTTACGCGGACTGGCGCGAAAAAGGAAGCGGCGTTTGGCAAGTCTTCAACCAAAAGGATCCGGCCCAGCACGCCTGGCTATACATGAGCATCATCGAATGCATGGGCGACTTTAAGGAAACGCCGGAATACAAAGAATACATAAAAATCTGTCAAGAAGTCTTTGGAAACGACTGGACCTTCAAGGCGGAATAAGGAGAAAGATTATGGAATTAGCTGAAGGAAAATTTGAAGACGGAACTTTCACCGCAAAACTGAACGGACATATTGATTCCGCAAACGCATCCAATGCGGAAGCCGCGCTCAAAGAGTTGACGGCGGGAAAAGACATCAAGGCCTTTGTGATTGACGCGGAAAACCTTGACTACATTTCGAGCGCGGGCCTCAGAGTTGTTTTGGGCTTCAGAAAGCTTTATCCAAACTTCAAGCTTGTAAACG
>JAILDQ010000179.1 GCA_024689365.1 Treponema sp.
TATGGACAAAGAAAGAAAAGAAGCTTTGCTAAAAAAAGCCAAGGAAATGCTTTCAATGGCTTACACGCCCTACTCAAATTTTAAGGTTGGAGCGGCGTTGCTTTCAAAAAGCGGAAAAATCTTTGGCGGCTGCAACATCGAGAACGCGGCTTACGGCCCAAGCAATTGCGCGGAAAGAACTGCGTTTTTCAACGCGGTCAGCGTCGGCGAAAAAACATTCGAGGCCATAGCCGTCGTTGGAGGCCCAAACGGCGTTATAAAAGACTTTTGCCCTCCCTGCGGAGTTTGCCGCCAAGTTATGATGGAATTTTGCAAGCCCAAGGAATTCATCATTCTTTTGCAAAACGACAAGGGCGAAATAAAAGAATTCACCCTTGAAGAAATTCTTCCGCTTGGCTTTGGACCTTCAGACTTGGAAAAATAAGCGTCCTGAAAAAATCTCAGGATGACTTTTATCCTGAAAAAATTTCAGGATGACGACAATTCTGAAAAAAATTCAGGAGAACGACAATTCTGAAAAAAATTCAGGAGAACGCGACGGGCCGTAATATTCGGCAAGGAGAAACATTTATGCAAAACTACAAAATTAAAATCACCTTTCCTTCTGGAAAAACAATCGAGGCCGCGACTGGCTCAACGCCCGCGGATTTTATAAACGAGTTTGACGAAAAGCCGGAAAAGATTTTTGCCGTCCGCGCCAACAACGAAGTCGTTTCGCTCAACCGAGGCTTGTTCGTTGACTCCATGCTTGAGCCGGTTTTGATGTCAAGCAAGGACGGAAGCCAAGTTTACAGGCGAACCCTATGCTTCATTTTGGCGGCCGCCGCCCACGAGCTTAATCCCGACAACAACGTCATAATCGAAAACTCATTTGGCTACGCCTACTATTACTCTTTCCAAGACGGAAGCGAAGTTTCAGAAAAATTCGTTTCGGACTTAAAGGAAAAAATGGATTCAATCATAAAGAAAAACGTTCCGATTGAAACCCATTTCATTTCTTACGAACAGGCTATTCAAACTTTTGAAAAGCTGGGCCTTTTGGAAACGAGAAAGCAGCTGAATTACATTTGCCCTCCCCGCGTTCAGATGAACACAATCGGAGAGTACACAGACCTTTACTACGGCCCGATGTTGATTTCCACCGGCGCCTTGAACGCCTTCAAATTGCAAAAATACAAGAAGGGCTTTTTGATTTTGTTCCCGTCAAGCTCAAAGCCTGACACAGTTCAGGAATTCAAGGAATATCCTGTATTGTTCCAGACCTACGCCCGCGGAAAAAAATGGGGAAAGCAAATCGGAGTCACAAGCGTGGCCTCCTTGAACGAATTGGTTTCAAGGCGAGAGGCTGACGAGTTCATAAACATTTCGGAAGTTTTCCAAGAAAAATGCATTTCGGACATCGCCTCGGAAATTCACAAGAGAGACACCACCCGCTTGGTTTTGATCGCAGGCCCTTCAAGCTCTGGAAAAACCACCAGCGCCAAAAAGCTGGCGATGGAATTGCAAGCCATCGGCTACAAGCCAAAAGTAATCAGCCTTGACGACTATTACGTTGGCCGCGACCGCACTCCAAAAGACGAAAACGGAAACTACGACTACGAGTGCATCGAAGCTCTTGACATCGAATTGATAAACCAAAATCTTTTGGACTTGTTCGCCGGAAAAAAAGTGGAGCTTCCAAGCTACAACTTTGTGACAGGCTCGCGCGAATACAAGGGAAAGAACTTGCAGCTCGCGGCAAACGACATTTTGATTATGGAAGGAATTCACGGCCTTAACGACAAGCTCACTCCTCTTGTAAAGAGCGAGCTTAAATTCAAGCTTTACCTTTCGGCTTTGACCCAGTTGAACATCAACGAGCACAACAGAATCTCAACGAGCGACAACCGCTTGATTCGCCGCATCGTTCGCGACAACAATTTTAGAGGAAAGAGCGCGGCCGCGACAATCGCCATGTGGGATTCGGTTCGCCGCGGAGAAAGGCTGCACATCTTCCCCTTCCAGAACAACGCCGACGCGATTTTGAACACCGCGCTCGACTACGAGCTTTCTGTATTGAAGGTTTACGCCGAGCCCCTCTTGCGCTGCATCCATCCGGGACAAAAGGAATACTCGGAAGCCTGCCGCCTCTTGCGCTTCTTGAATGCCTTCCCGCCAATTCCGGCGACGGCAGTTCCAGACCGCTCGATAATAAGAGAGTTCATCGGCGGAAGCGCCTTTAAGTACTAAAGCTCGAAATAAAAACAAAAAGAACGCTCCCGGACGCGGCTGCGTCCGAGCGGCACCGCTCGATATCGTCGCTACTCGCATTTTGCGCTTGAAACTATCTAACGCTGCCGCTTCCGCGGCAGGCGCAAAATGAGAGTTGCCGCCGACCGCCCCGCTCCCTCGCGCGTTTTTTTTACATTTTTCCCATAACAGTACTTAAACTCGCCGATCAGTTATATTTTGAAGTGACAATATCATCCAGCGCTTTGGACTCGGCTTTCTTTTGCTCTTCCTTGAAAATCGCGAACTGACGCTCTTTTAATTTTTTTAGAGACTCATGCTTTTGCATGGCGGCCGTAAAGACGGCCCTTTTTTCTTCCGTGACGATTTTGGCTTTTGCCATGTCGCTAAAAAGCTTTTCTTGCTGCTGCTTTATGAATTGAAAAAATTGCTGGGTTTGCGAGATTGCGGCAAAATCGGTCTGCCCTTTTGAAAGCGCTTTTGTGGCCGCGTATTGTCTTGCCAATTCGTCAAGGCCGTCTTGAATCTGCTGTTCAACTTGAACCGCTTTTCCCAACTCGATTTGCGCTTGGTCTTGCTCGTACTTTCTGAGATTCAAGAGCTGCTCAAGTTCAAAGACAAACTTTTTCAATTGTCGTTAGCCTTTCGCGCGTCAACAACTTGCGCCACAGTCGGAATGGAAATGGCGGGCTTGTCGGCGTATTCGTCTTCTGGGATTTCAATTCCGGTGAGGGCCGCCAATTTGTCCAAGGTGTCTTTCATCGGACAAGAGTCGCTTTCCTCTTGCTTTAAGAATTCTTCAATCTCTTCATGCTTTTCTATGGCGGCGTCAATCGCGGGACTTGAGCCTTTTGCGTAGGCGCCGGTGGTAATCATCAATTCGTTTTGCTGGTAAGTGGCCATCCACTGGCGAACCTTTCCGCAAGCCTCTCGTGTTTTCTTCCCCGTGACGCGTCGGCTCAAACGGCTGATGCTGGCCAAAACGTCAATCGCGGGATAATGGTAGGCTTGCGCCAAAGTTCTGCTCAAAACAATGTGGCCGTCAAGAACGCCGCGAACGGTGTCGGCGATCGGGCCGTTCATGTCATCGCCTTCCACCAACACTGTGTAAAAAGCGGTTATCGATCCCTTGTCGTTGGCGCCGGCGCGTTCGAGCAATTTTGGAATCATGTCAAAAACGCTCGGCGGAAATCCTTCGCGCGCGGGCGGCTCTCCGGCGGCCAAACCGATTTCGCGCTGGGCTTGCGCAAAACGGGTGACAGAATCGAACATAAGCATTACGTTCTTTCCCTTGTCGCGGAAGTATTCGGCAATCGCGGTTGCGACATAAGCCGCGCGCAAACGGCAAATGCTTGGCATGTCGCTTGTTGCAAGAACAACGACGGAGCGCTTTAGGCCTTCCTCGCCCAAGTCGCGGCGAATAAAGTCAGGAGCCTCGCGGCCTCGTTCTCCTACAAGCGCGATTACGTTTATGTCAGCGTCGGTGTTGCGGGCCATCATGCTTATCAAGGTTGACTTTCCGACGCCGGAACCGGCAAAGATTCCAAGGCGCTGGCCGGCGCCAACGGTAAGCATTGAGTCAATGGCGCGAACGCCTGTCGTGATTCTTTGATTTATGTCTTTTCTTGACAAAGCGTCTGGAGCGGGAGCTTGCGCTGGATAAGTTGTCTCGGCGTTTATGTCGCCCTTGCCGTCGATGGGCTTTCCAGTGGCGTCAACCACGCGGCCCAAAAGTCCGTTTCCAACAGGCACTTGCAAGGTTCTTCCGCTCGCGACAACTTCCGTTCCGACTTCGATTCCTCGGGTGTCTCCAAAGGCGGTAAGCTTTACGGTTGTTCCGTCAAGGCCGACAACTTCGGCAAGCATGTCCTTTTTGAGGCTTGAGATTCTAATCGTGCAGATTTCTCCGATGACGGATCTGGGGCCTTCGCTTAAAATTTCAAGGCCGTTAACAGACTTTACTTTTCCGATGTACAAAATCGTCTCGGAATTTTTCACCTTGTTGAGATATTTGTTAAGATTGAATTCTACGTTGTATGTTGATTTCACTTTCCCACCCAAAAAGACGCGGCAAAGGCCTCTTCCCCAAAAGGCCAGTCAGGCCGCGAGCCTCGCTTTACGATTCGACAACGTCAGACTTTGCGACAGTCTTGATTGGAGAAACTTCCATAATCTTTTCTTCAAGCTCGGTCAACTGGCTAGATATGCGCGCGTCGATGGCGCCAAAGTCAGTCTCGACAATGCAGCCGCCGCTTTCAACGGTGGAGTCTTCCATAACGGTGATGCCCTTGATTGCCTCAACACGCTGAATGAAGTCTTGAATGTGCTCGGTCGTAAGCTGAACGTCGGCAAGGTTAACGCGAATCACAACGTCTCCGCGGCCCTTGACTTTTTTTAGAGCCGAAAGCACGTTGCTCAAAATAACGCTCTTTTGGTTTTCGCTAATTACCTTGACGATTTTTCTTGTAATCAAAATAACAAGCTCTACGATTTGGCGCTCGGTTTCGTTAAGGATTTCTTCGCGCCTTTGCATTACAGAGTCAACGATTTTATGCATTCGCTCAACGAGGCGAACGGCTTCCGCGTAGCCTTTTTGAAAGCCTTCCTCGTGGCCTTGGTCAAAGCCTTCTTTTGAAGAATCGTTCTTGAGTTTTTCCACCTGAGCCTTGGCTTCGTCAAGCATTTTTTGGGCTTCGGCCTGCGCGGCTTTTTGAGTTTCCTGCGCGGCGGTCTCGGCTTCTGTCTTTACGATTTGCGCTTGGTCTGTTTGGCGCTTTACTTCGGCAAAAGCCGCGTCTTCGGCCTTTTGAACGATTTCGTCGGCCTTGGCCTGGGCTTCCTCAAGCATTTTTTGCTTTTCGATTTCCCAGTTCTTCTTGAATTCCTCGGCCTCGCGCCTCAAGTCGTCGGCGGTTGGGCCTGTGTATTCGGGCTCCTCAACTTCTTCCACAACTTCCTCAACAGGAGCGTAGTCGCGGAAAAGCTTTAGAGTAACAACGTCTTTTTTGTCGTCCTTAAATTCAAGCGGCCTAAAAACAGATTTTGCCATTTACTTCCTCAAGATACAAGTTCGTCTTCGCCGGAACGAGCGATAACAATGTCGCCCTTCTCTTCGAGACGGCGGATTGTGGAAACAACTTTCTGCTGGGATTCTTCGACGTCCTTCAAGCGGACAGGTCCCATAAACTCCATGTCTTCCTTGAGCATGCTCGCCGCGCGCTTTGACATGTTGTGGAAAATCTTGTCCTGAACTTCCGCGTCGACGGATTTGAGCGCCTTGGCCAATTCCTGGGTGTCGACTTCGCGGAGAACGCGCTGAATCGAACGGTCGTCGAGCATGACGATGTCTTCGAATACGAACATGCGCTTTTTGATTTCTTCCGCCAAATCCGGATCTTCTTCTTCCAAAGATTCGATGATGGCCTTTTCGGAAGAACGGTCTACCAAGTTCAAAATTTCAACGATAGACTCAACGCCGCCAGCGGCCGTGTAGTCTTCGCTAGACAATGTAGAAAGCTTCTTTTCAAGAACGCGCTCAACTTCGCGCAAAACGTCAGGGCTTGTTCGGTCCATCGTGGCAAGGCGCTTTGAAACTTCAGGCTGAATTTCTTCAGGCAAGTTCTGCAAAATAACGGCGGCCTTGGCCGGTTCCAAATACGCCAAAATCAAGGCGATGGTTTGAGGATATTCCTGCTGAATGAAGTTGAGAAGGTGCGCCGGGTCTGTTCGTCGGATAAAGTCAAAGGGACGAACCTGCAAGCTTGAAGTCAAGCGGTTGATGATGTCGATGGCCTTTTGGCTTCCCAAAGATTTTTCGAGCAATTCGCGCGCGTAGTCAATGCCGCCCGTAGTGATAAAGTTCTGGGCGTTCATAAGGTCTTGGAATTCTTCCAAAACCTGGTCTTTGATTTCCGCGTCAACAGTTTCCAAACGCGCGATTTCAAAAGTCAAGGTTTCAACTTCGTCTTCGCGCAAGTGTTTCATGATTTCCGAAGAAACGTCGCTTCCTACAGAAACCAAGAAAATTGCGGCCTTTTGCCTTCCAGTGAGATTCTTAAAATCCTTGGCTCCGCCCTTCTTTGCGCCGGCCGGCTTTAATTGAGGCTTTGGAGCTGACTTTGGTTTGCCTGCTTCGTCTGACATTTAACTTCCTCTATTCGTCCCTTTTTAACCAAGCGCTCAAAACAGAAGCCACCTTGTCAGGATAATTGTCAATCGCGGTTCTAATTTGAGCGGTGGGCGCCGCCATTTTCTTTTCAAAGGCCTTCCTTTCTCCGGCAACGTCTCTATATATATTTCGGACTTTTCCGAATCTTTCTAAAGTCTCAAGCACTTGAATTTCTTCACGAACTTCAGTTGGATTGTTAGGATTGTATTTTGTTCCAAGCTTTCGCATGGCCTTTAAAAGCTTTCGTTTTTCGCCGTCATTGAGGTAATCCATGACGCTTTCGGCGGCGGCTGGGTCAAGCTCGCCAAACAAAATGGCAGCCTTCTTTTTTCCCGGAATCCCCTTGTCAGAGGTCATTTCAAAATTCAATTCTTCTCTAGTCATATACAATCCCTCATTCGAGTTTCGACGCGAGCCTTGCGCGAGCGTCGAACACTCGTTAAGCTCGAATTGCGAGCAATTCGAGCGACACTTACTCCTCCATCAACCAAGTGCGGATAAGCATCGCGACATCTTCAGGATGCTCTTTGGCCATGGCGATGGCGTTCTCCTGCAATTCGGCGCGCTTGCGCTCTTCGACCGACATGGTGACTTCCACGCCTTCCTCTTTGGCTTCCCAAAGGGCTTGGTCGCGGGCGGCCTGCTGCTTTCGCAAAAGCTCTTCCTCGCGGAGGCGGCGGCGCCTTTCCATCTCGCGGCTGATAAAGCGGTAGAGAATAAAGACTGCCAAAATGGCCGCCAAGCCGATCAATACCAAAATTATCGTCAAGCGGGTTTGCTTGGCCTTTCTGATGGCCTCGTCTTCAGCCTCAAACTCCGCGCTGCGGTCAAAGGGAATGTTTATTACGGTTACTTTGTAACCCTTGGCGCGGTCGTAGCCGATGGCGCTCTGAATGTAGTCGGCGATGTCCTCCAATTGTTCTTTTGGAACCGGAGCGTAGTCGCGCTGGATTTTTCCCTGGTCGTCAAAGACAGGATTGTGGTTTTTATCATATTTTTTAGTCCAAATGCCGTCAACGTTGACAGAAACGGTCACTTTTCCAAAGCGGGGGCTTTCCTCGCGGTGAATCACGTCCTTGTTGAGGGCGTTGTTTTGGGTCACGCCGGTCTCAGTTTGCTTTCCGATGACATTTGACATGTCTGAATAAACCGGCGGGTTTTGGCCTTCGGTTCCGGCGGGGCCTTCCGGATTGAAGCCGGTTCCCTGCCACTCGCGGGTGACGGTTTGAGAGCTTATCGGAAGGGTGTCGCGGAATTCAGAGTCGTCGTAAGGAGTGTCCGGGTTGTCTTCGCGGATTGTGATTGGATGGTAAACCTCGGAATCCTTAGTTTCCTTGGAAAAGTCCATGTCAATCTTTATGCTGAGGTCGCGGACGCGGTCGCTGGTCAAAGTGCTTTGCAAGGCCTTGAGGATTTGGGCGCGGTAGTGGGCTTCTCCTTCGCGGATGAGCTTTTCCTGCTTTTTGACCAAATCAAGGCGGTCGCTTTCGGCCATGCCCTCAAAGTCGTTCAGAATGTTTCCTTCCGAATCCGTGATGATGCAGTTTTCGGCGGTCAAGCCTTCGACGGCGCTCATGATCAAGCGCTGGACGCCCAGGATTTTCCTTCGGTTTGTCAAAAGGTCGCTCATGGGCTTGGGCTTGATGATAACGCTGGCTGTGACGGGGTTTTGGTCTGACGTGAAGAGCTTGTCTTCGGGCAGGACAAGGGTAACGTCGGCCGAGGCCACGTCGTCTAGGGCTTCTATGTGCTGCTTTAGAGTTCTGGTAATCGCTTGCTGGAGCTTTACGTTTTGGTCCGCGTCGGTTGTCGACCAGCCGCGGTCAAAGAAGGTGGCGAAAGGATCCACGCTGGCGGGAACCAAGCCTTCCGTAATGAGAATGTCGCGCATTTTAATGGCGGTTTTTTCGTCCGGAACGGAAATATAGCCCGCGTCGTTTACAGTGGCCTGAACGTTTTCCTGATCAAGACGCGTCAATATCTGCGACTGCATGTCGCCGGTGACAGGCGCGTTAAAAAGCCTTACTGTCGTTGGAGTTGAAGATACGCGGAACATGGCGACCACCGCGACAATAATCGCTATGGCTATGCCGATTACAATTCCTTTTTGAATTTTTGACCACTTGGCCCACGCGCCCTTCGCGCTCTCGCCAAGTTTTTTGAGCCATTCGTTCATCCTGCCCCTCCCGTGAACGAATTACAATAATATTATTATAAAATTATAACATAGTTGCGTAAATAATGCAATAAAAATTTTAAGAATTTTTATAGAAAAAACATGGCTAAAACGGAAAAAAAAGCGGGCTCCCAGTCAAAAACCCTGTCCTTTCTCGCGACAGAGGCTGTTAGGAAAGATGTACATACACACAATTTCGCTTGCGCGAAATTGTCAGCCTCAGAGCGAGCGGACAGAGTTTTTTCCTTCGCGCCCGCTTTTTTTTCCGCTTCGAGTTATTTTTAATAGTTTCTTTGCCTTTATTGCGTTTTTACTTTGGGGCGGAGTCGCTGCATGATGTTTTGAGCTTATTTTAGTTGGACGGTGACTTTGTCGAAGCCGATGGGACGAAGGAGGCTGGAGATGACTTGTTTGGCGCGTTCGTCGGCGTCGTCCAAAAGGCCTTCGGCGAGGATTTCGTCGGCGGCTTCTTGCTTGGCGGCTTCAATTTGGTCAAAGACTTCTTGGGTTGAGATGCGGTTAAAGAGGCGCTGCTGTTCGTCAAAGACTTCTTGGGATTGAATGTCGTTTCCCAAAAGAATCGTGGGAGGAATCTTTACCAGCAATTCCTTCGCGTCTTCCGAAATGTGAATCTCGCATTCGCGGATGTCTTCTATTCCCGCGCGCAAAACGCCTGAGTAGCGGACGATGCTGTAAGACTTGGAAAAAGCGGTCTTCTTTTTCAGCGTGAGAATGTCGCTGTAGCGCATTTTGTACAAAACTAATTCCGCGCACTCTGTAAGCTCGCGCTCAACGGCCGCCCTTTTGTTTTCAACTTGAACCTTGAGGAATTGGCCAAAAGCGTAGCGGCCTCCAAAGAAAAGCGCCGCGCAAATAGCCGCGATTGTTACAAGGCGCAAAATAATTTTTGCGGCAAGGCTTGAGAAAAAGGACTGGTGGGGTTTGCTTTCATTCATAACACCATTATAGCGCGCTTTGCATGTTTTTGCAGAAGAAATTTATCCACTTCGCCCTTGCGGGCGCTGGCAAAAGGCGCGGCAGGTTGCCTTAAATCCAAATTTTCATTATCTTGTAAGAATGAACATAGCCGCCTCAACATCAAAGCAAACGATTTTAAACTCGCTTTTGAGCGAATATTCTTTTGGAAAAATTCAGTCCGCGATAAACCTCAACGAAGAAGGCCTTTTGGCCGAATGCAAGATTTCAGGAAAGAAAAAGGACGCGGGACCCTTTTGCGGGCAAATGAATTTTTCCTTTAGCCCTTTTCGTTTTGACGGAACCGAGGCGGAAGAGCAAAGCGGACAAGTTTTGTTCACAGGAAAGGCTTTTGGCGGCCGGCCCCTTTTGGGAATAATGCAAGGCGGCGACAAGGGAGAAAAAGCCCGCGCGGTTTACTCCTACAGCGCTTGCGTCGCCCAGGCGATGAAAGACGGCGTAGACCTTCCCTCCAACGGCGCGGGCGGCGTTCTATACAAGCAGGCAAAGGACAAAATAAGCCTTTTGTTTTTGCCGCAAAAAATCTTTGACTTTTCAGCGCGCAACGCTTCAGGCTCAGACTGCGCCCTTTTGCAAAACATTTGGCAGGACAAAAATTTAAGCGGCCCGCGCGCCCTAGCCTTTGTCCGGGCGGTTTTGATTTACCAAACGCTTTCAAACGAATTTCCCTTTCCCGCGGAAAACTTGGAAGCCAGGCAAGCCGACATTCTTGACGCAAAATACCTTCCGCTTAAAAACAAGGTGAACGGCGCAAGCCAAAAATTGAGCGAACAGCTTTCTTACGCGCTTGAATACGGAAGCTCGGCCTTTGAGGCCAAATTGCAGGAATCGGGCTTGAGCCAAAAAAATTCCGGCGGCGAAGAAACGAAAATTGAATGGCTGGACAAAGACTTTTGCCTTGACGAACTTGCAAAAGAGCTTGGCCTAAGCCCTGACGGAAGCGTTCACGGCGTGGAGCGAAAAAGCCCGCTTAGCCAAAAGGAATTTGAAGAGGAAGCGAAAAAGATTCTCGGCAAAAAAAACGCGCGATCAAAGGCCAGCCGAACAATCAGAAGAAACCGAGCTCTCTTTATAATCGGAGTCGTCCTAATCGCGGCAAGCCTTTTCTTTGGCCATTCAGTCAGAAGGGACAAGCTTTCAAGGCCAACGACGATTTCTTTGACCGCCCTTCAAAGCGCGGAAGTTTTCTTTAGCGGCCTGCATTCGATGGACACAATATTGATGCAGGCTTCAAGCAAGGGAAGCCAGGCGCAAGGCATCATAGACTCGGTCAGCAATCTTTATGTTGCAAGCAAAATGCGCGACGCCTTCAGTCAAACGGTCGGAACGGTTTCGCCGGAGACTTACGTTTTTAGGGAAGACTTGAGCGACAAGTGGATTTACGGAATCACAAATTTCAAGTTGGGAGAAAACGAGCAAAGCCTTTTGGACGCGGACAACAGAAAAAGCGCGCCGGCCTTAAAGGAAAGGCCGACTCCTCTAAAAGCGAAAGACGGAGAGCAAAAGACAATTTGGGCCAGTTATTACAACGTTCACAACGAAGGCTATCAAAGCGACATTCAAGTTCAAAAGACAAAAGGAAAAGTGACCCTCACATTCATTAAGAACCGCTGGCTTGCGACTTCCTTTGACATGGCTAGCGATGAAAAAATTTATTCGCTTGAAGAATTTTTGGAAGACAGAAAAAACGCCTTGAACGAAACAAACGGCGACGCGGTTGAGGCCGCAAAATTATTGAAGGAAAAATACGAATGGATTCCAAGCGACAAAGAAATGACGGCCGCTAGAATCGAATATGAAATAAGGATGAGCCAAGAATGATAAAGCAAGCGATTACAGACCAGGAATTGTTAAAAAAACTTGACGGCATTGACAAGGACGGCATGACTGTTTTTGTGGCGGCCGACGGAATGTTCAGAGGAGCGCTTTACAACGGCACCAGAATGGTGAACCAAATGAGGGCCCAGCACAATTTGGGCATTTTGGAAACTATGATTTTGGGCCAGGCGGAACTTTGCGCGGCGCTGATGATTCAAACGATGAAGGGCCGCGAGCATTTGACTTTCCGCTACGACACAGACGGACCCGCCGCAGGCTTTTCAGTTGAGGCTGACTCAAGCGGTTACGTTCGCGGCTACATTTTTCAAGACAAAATTCCAATTGAACACGAAATAACTTCTTGGGACTTGACCGACTTTTTTGGCGGCGGAATCGTGTCAATCACCCGCGACATTGAAGGCGCGAAGGCTCCGCAAACGGGAACGACCGAAATTAAATTCCGCAACATAGCCAAGGACTTGACTTGGTACTTCGCAAAGTCGGAGCAAACAAACACAGCCTTTAACACTGGCATTCAATTTGACAAACAAGGAAGGGTCATAGGAGCGGGCGGCCTTTTCATGCAAGCGCTTCCGGCAACCGGCGGCTCAAAGGAAGACAACAAGGTTGACGCGGAATCGATAAAAGACGCAATGATTCAAAACGCCGAGCGCGCTTTTGGAGCCTGCCCTTCCCTTGGCCAATGGTTCAGCGAAGGCCAAAAACGGGAGCCTTTAATCAAGGGCCTCTTCCGCGAATTTGACCCAAAAATCGTTTTGGAGCGCGACATAGTTTTTGACTGCCCTTGCAACGCTCAAACATTCGCGCAATCAATCAAAAACATTGGAAAGACCGAGCTTGAGGACATTCTTGCGAACGATCCCGACCCAATCGAAGTTTCTTGCAAAAACTGCGGAAGCGTTTATAAAATCACCAAGGAAATGCTCAGAAAATAAAAAGGTCATTCTGAAAAAAAATGAAAGCGTGTCATTCTGAAAAGATTTCAGAATGGCACGCTTTTTTTTGTCGCGCAATTTTCTTTCGCGGGCAATTACTTGTGCAAGATGAATTCCACGCGCCTGTTCTTCCACCAGTTTGCGGTGTCGCTGAATTCGGCAACCGGCTGGCTTCCGCCCTTTCCTTCAGAAGAAAGACGGTCGGCCTTGATTCCGTATTCAACCAAGCGGTCTTTTACAAAGGCGGCTCTCAAGTTTGAAAGCTTTAGCAAGGTTTCGTCCTCGCCAGCCGCGCCTGTTTTGTTCGCGTGGCCCACAACCGTTACCGTGTAATCCGGGAACTTCTTCAAGACTTCGGCGACGCGCTTAAGGACGCGCACGTTGTTGGCGGCCTGGGCCCTTGTGACTTGGCTTCCAGCGGCCTCTTCGGCAGTCTTAAAGTCGGCGTGGTTAGAGCGGAATATAATGGAAGGAACGGCCATCTTTAGAACGTCGCCTTCAGGAATGACCAAAATGTCAACCGGAATCACGCCGGTCTTGACGCTTGTCAATCCAAGGTTGTCCGTTACTGTAAAGACGTAAGGATAATCCATCGCGGACTGAACGCGCTCGGCCTTTCCGTTCTTTTCAACGCTAGTGTTGCTCAAGCCGTCCCAAACGATTTGAGGAGTGATTTTGTCAGTTCCGCTTGTCTTCCAGAAGGCGCCGGCCTTTCCAGAGCCAAGAGGATTGTTGATGTCGAATGACCAGCTTACAAGCTTGGCTCCGTTGGCGGCAGAGCCCCGCAAAGAAATGAAGCAGTCGTCGTCAGTTCCGTCGTTGTCCGGGCTGAAGAATTCAGGAGCCACGCTGACAGTCAATGCCGGCGGAGTCACTGAGCAAATGAAGGCGCTTGTCTTTACGTCTACAAGGTTTCCCTTTGTGTATTCAATCTTCAAGCGGCCGACAAAAGTTCCCTCAAGGTTCTTTTGCTCCTTGTCCTTTCCGTTCCAAACAAAGGCTTGCGGAATTGTCTTGGCCGCGTTGTCAAAGGCGTAAACTGAATTTCCCTTTGCGTCAACGATTTCAAAAGACCACGAGTCGATTCCCTCGTTAAGGCTAAGGCGAAGGGCAAATTTTTGCTCGGTCAAACCGGTCTTTGAGTCGGGGCTGATTCCGGGCAAGGCGGCCGTAACGTAAGCGTTCACAGGCCTTGAATCCATTGTAATTCCGTCGAACTTTTGCTTGAATTCGTTTCCGGCCTTGTCAACGGCTTGAACTTGCAATGAATAGTTTCCGTCGGGAGCCTTGTTTCCAGTGTCGTCGCTACCGTCCCATTCAAAGTTCGCGGGAACCTTTCCTTCCCATTCAAAAGCCTTCACCGTCTCGCCCTTCGCGTTAATCACGCTGGCAATCCATTCATCTTCAACAGTTGAATCGGCGGCGGCGGCCTTGAGGCTTTCCTTGCGGCTGTCTCCGTCAGGGCTGAACACCTTGTCAGACAAAGTGATTTTCACGCTTGGATCTTTGGTGTCGATTTGAACAGGAAGAGCGTCGGCCCTTGCTGTCGAGCCGTTCACGGACTCAATTGAAATCGAGGCTGAATAAATTCCGTCGTCGCAAAGAATGCCTGCGCTTGACTTTCCGTTCCAAGTGAATTTTCCGGGAACGTTTCCGTTTCCTTGCAAGCTGAAGACAACAACCTTGCTTGCGTTCTTGATTTCAAAATTGTAAGACTTTACGGCGCTGGATTTTAGAACGCTCGTGTATGTGACGGTCTTTCGCTTTCCAATCGGGTTGAAGGCCGCGTCGCTCGCCGCGAGCATAACTTCAGTCTTTGACGTGTCAAGGCTGAAGGCTTTTGGAGTCTTGGCGCTAAATTTATTTCCGGCAGCGTCGCTTGCAAAAAGCTCGTATTCATAAGCGCCGTCAGAGCAAAGGTTTCCGCTAGAATCCAAGCCGCTCCAAGAAACGCTTTCGGGCAATGAAGAGCCGAACTTCCATTCATAAACGGGAGTCTCGCTTCCAGCCTTGACAACCCTTGCGGTCCAATTGCGGATTGGCGCCCCGCTCTTTTTGGCGGCGCTTTGCTTTAGGGTAAAGACATCCTTGTTGCCGTCGCCGTCAGGGCTGAAGATTTCGTCATAAGAAAGCAAGGAGGCCTGCGGCGCCTGGGTGTCAAAAGTGAACTTTGGCGAATTGATTACAGGCGCCTTGTAGCCGTTCAAATATTCGGCGTTGACGCGCGCGTAGTATTCGCCGTCGGGGATTTGGGCGCCTGACTGGTTCTTTCCGTCAAAGACTATTTGAGTCGGCGGAAGATCGTCTTTTCCGCCTGAATAGCTTTTCACGACAGAATCCGATTCATTCAAAATGTCCACGCTCCAATGAACGAGGGCGTTTCCGCTTCCCTTTCTTGGCTCGGGGATTACGACTTCAAGCTTTACAGAAGAAATGTCGCTTTTTTCAGGAGTTGAAAAATACTTGGAGCCTGAAATGAACACGTTGGTCTCTGGCTTTTCGGCCGAGAAGATGATGTTTGAAACTTCGGTAAGCGGCGCCGTGTTTCCGGCGCGGTCGGTGGCTGTGATGGAATACTTGTAGACTCCGTCATGCACGATGATTCCCTTGTCGTCGGTTCCGTTCCAAGAAAAAGACTTTGGAGCGCTGTCGTTCCAAACGTAATTGCGGACGACATTTCCGTCAGCGTCCTCAATCTTGGCGACCCACTTGTCTTCCTTTGAGCCTTCCTGCTTAAAGGCAAAGTCGGGCTTGTCGCCTTCGCCGAAGATTCTTTGTCCTTCGGGCAAAACCTCAAGCTTGATTGAAGGCGGCGTGTTCTTTACGATAACAGGGCTTTTCTTTGTGGAATTTTTATTCTTGCGCTCGTCGGTCGCGGTGATGTAATAGAA
>JAILDQ010000057.1 GCA_024689365.1 Treponema sp.
GGCCCTTTTTTTTGCATAATCCTTCTATGCCTCTTTTGGAATGCAAGAATCTTTCTCTTGGCTACAACAAAAAAATCCTCGTTAAAGACCTAAACTTTTCCGTAAACGCAGGCGACTACCTTTGCATCATCGGAGAAAACGGAAGCGGAAAAAGCACTTTGATGCGGACAATTTTGGGCTTGCAAAAAGCGATTGAAGGCCAAATAATTTTATCAGACGGCTTGCAAAAAAATCAAATCGGTTACTTGCCCCAACAAACGCAAGTGCAACGGGATTTTCCCGCCAGCGTTTTTGAAATCGTAATCTCTGGCTGCCAGGCCTCCGCGGGCTTTAGACCTTTTTACAATAAAGAAGAAAAACAAAGAGCCTTTAAAAACATGAAGAGGCTTGGCATTCTTCCGTTGGCAAAAAAATGCTACAGGGAATTGTCCGGAGGCCAACAGCAACGCGTTCTTCTTGCAAGAGCCTTGTGCGCCACTCAAAAAATGATTTTGCTTGACGAACCGATTACAGGCCTTGATCCAAACGCCGCCGAAGAAATGTACCGTTTGGTGAAAGACTTGAACAAAAATGACGGCATCTCCGTAATAATGATTTCGCACGACGTGAACGTGGCGCTAAAGGACGCGACCCACATTTTAAACATCGGCGCGAAGATTTCTTTTGAGGAAAGGCGATGACAAATTTTATTGAAGAATTTTCGATGTACTTTTCTTTTCCCTTTGTCCGCTACGCTTTGATTGTAGGCGTCTTGATTTCGCTCTGCTCTTCCCTTTTGGGAGTGACCTTGGTTTTAAAAAGATTTTCTTTTATCGGAGACGGGCTTTCGCACGTTGCCTTTGGAGCGCTTTCAATCGCCACGGTTTTAAAGCTGAACAATTCGATGCTCTTGGTTTTGCCGATAACAATTCTTTGCGCGATTGTGATTTTGGCGGCCGGCAACAACACAAAAATAAAGGGCGACGCGGCAATCGCGATGATAAGCGTAAGCGCCTTGGGTTTTGGCTACTTGCTGGTGAACATTTTTTCGGCGTCGTCAAACTTGAGCGGAGACGTTTGCACCACCCTCTTTGGAAGCACTTCAATTTTGACGTTGACAAAAAGCGAGGTTTACTTGTGCGCGGTCCTTTCCGTGCTCGTAGTCGCCGTATTTGTGATTTTTTACAATAAGATTTTCGCCATAACTTTTGACGAAGACTTTGCCACTTCTTCGGGAACAAACGCAAAGGCCTACAATTTGATGCTGGCCGTAATTATCGCGGTAATCATCGTATTGGCGATGAACTTGGTCGGCTCCCTTTTGATCAGCGCCTTGATAATTTTCCCGGCATTGAGCGCCATGCGCCTTTTCAGAAGCTTTTTGTCAGTCACGATTTGCTCGGCGATTCTAAGCGTCGTCTGCTCAATCATCGGCCTTTTGGTTTCAATCGTCGCGGGAACTCCAGTAGGAAGCACAATCGTCGCCGCCGACCTAGCCGCCTTCATTCTGTTCTGCGCGGCAGGCCACATCAGAAAAAGATTCACCAACCAATAAAGATTTCATCATTCCCAAACACATTTGTCATCCTGAAAAACTTTTGTCATCCAGAACAGGTTTCAGGATGACTGAAACATCTTGCGCAAAAACGTTTCTTTTGATAGAATCATATAAATGGTCTAGGTTCAACGCCAAAACCATTCTATCATAAAATACAAGAGGCTTTATATGAAAGAACTTTCTGCATTGATGGGCGTACGCGAATCGATTCGCGTAATTGACGCAACCCTCCGCGACGGCGGAATCGTGAATGACTTTAAATTTACCGACGAGTTTGTAAAAGAACTTTACAAGACAAATATCGAAGCCGGCGTTGATTATATGGAAGTTGGATATAAAGCCTCAAAGAAACTTTTTGACCAATCAAAGTTCGGAAAATGGAAGTTCAGCGACGACGACGACATCTTTAAGGTAATCGGCGACAACGCCGAAAAAAAAGTAAAGCTTGCCGTAATGGCCGACGTTGGCCGCTGCGATTTTAAGGAAGACATTCGTCCTAGAAGCGAAAGCGCGATAGACTTGATCCGCGTGGCTTGCTACGTTCACCAAATTCCAGGCGCCTTGGAAATTATCGAGGACGCAAAAAAGAAGGGCTACGAAGTAAGCTGCAACATCATGGCGATTTCCACAGCGCAAGAAGGCGACATCAAGGTTGCCTTGGACATGATCGGACAGTCTCCTGTAGATTGCATTTATATTGTAGACAGCTACGGCTCGATTTTCCCGGAACAAATGCAGCGCATCTGCGCCCTCTACAAGGAATACGCTGACAAATACGGAAAGCAGCTTGGAATCCACGCGCACAACAACCAACAGTTGGCCTTTGCAAACACAATCGAAGCGTGCGGCGACGGAGTTGACTGGCTTGACGCCACTTACAGCGGAATGGGACGCGGCGCCGGAAACTGCTTTATGGAAAACCTTTTGGCCTTCCTCAAAAATCCAAAGTACAAATTTTACGAAACGCTCAAGTTCATCGAAAAATACATGCTTCAACTTAAGAAAGACGGAGTTGTTTGGGGCTACGACGT
>JAILDQ010000294.1 GCA_024689365.1 Treponema sp.
GCGATGATTTGATTGTCTTTTACGATGACGGCGCCGACAAGGGGGTTGGGATT
The DNA here is from genome assembly GCA_024689365.1 of Treponema sp. Taxonomy (GTDB): domain Bacteria; phylum Spirochaetota; class Spirochaetia; order Treponematales; family Treponemataceae; genus Treponema_D. The sequence continues at coordinate 54 of JAILDQ010000294.1, forward strand.
TGTTCGGCCTGTTCCTTTTTTTGCAAGCTCTATCGCCGCCTGCATGAAGCGTCTTTGAGAATCGTTTTCCATAATTCCTTCTTTCATCCAGACTCTACTGTCGGCCGCGGAATCGCACCGCGTCATGCTCTGGCAACGCCATCGCTTGCTGGCTATACAGCCGGTGGGGAATTCCACCCCGCCTTGAAGTTTTGTATATGATAGCGCATAGGGAGAAATTGCGCAAGGGAATTTTTTTGTCGATTATACTCGACAAAAAGCATGGGGAATTGTCGAGTATAATCGACAGGGGTAAATATGGAAGTTTGCAGCAGCGAATTTGCGCTGTCAAGCCAGTTTGTTAAAAGCTATAAAAAAACTCTCGGCCTAAAAAGACCGAGAGCAAGGCATGACTCATATGCTTTTAGTCAACTGCAATCATTATTTTTATACAAAACGATTTTTTTGCGTTAACTAATTGACAGATATTACATTATTATTGAACATTGAATAAGTATAGTCATAATTCGTATTTAAAAACTCTGCGGGAAGAGTGCTTGCAAATGACATGACGCGGCTATCAGAAAAGCCGCATCCTGCGAACATGCCACAATAACAAGCCTTCGCTGGCTTAGTTGCAGGAAGATTGGGAATTTCTTGCAAACTTTTGCAACTAATAAACATGCTATAATAGCAATCTTCAGCCAAGACAGTGGCGGGCAGTTCTGGAGCCTTTCTTAAACTTGAGCAGTGTTGGAACATGGATTTATAACATCCTTTTGCCAATGTGGTCGCTGGCAATTCAGGCGCATCTGTTAAATTTTCACAGTTAGCGAACATGGAGAGATAACACTCTTTTTCTAACGTGGTTGCCGGCAATTTCGAAGGCGCTTTCTTAAGGTTAGCACACTTTGCAAACATCTCTTGACAGCAATGTTCTGCTAATGTAGTTGCAGAAAGTTCCGGCGCACTTTCTAGGCTTGTGCAGTTGAAAAACATGGCGTTATAGCAGTCTTTTGCCAGCGTGGTTGCAGGCAATTTTGACGGCGCTGTCTTTAGGTTTGAACAATTTGCGAACATCGCGCCACAGCACCCCTCGGCCATTGTAGTTGCAGAAAGTTCCGGCGCAGTTTCTAGGCTTGCACAGTTTTGGAACATTCCAAGGCAGGATTCTTCTGCCAACACAGTTGCAAGGATTTTTGGCGCGCTCGTTAGGCTTGCGCATTTCATAAACATGCATTTATAACTTTCTTTGCATAGCGTGGTCGCGGGCAGAATTGTAGGTCCGTTTTTTAGATTAGTACACCCAATAAACATACCATAATAACAGGTCTCCGCTAAAGATTCAGCAGGAAGTTCCGGCGCGTTTTCTAGGCTTATACAGTTTTGGAACATGGCGCGATAGCAGTCTTTTGCCAGCGTGGTTGCAGGCAATTTTGACGGCGCTGTCTTTAGGTTTGAACAACCTGCGAACATTGAGGCGCAACACATTTCTGCTAATGTAGTTGCGGATAATTCTGGTGCAACTTCTAGGCTTGTACAGTTTCGGAACATTGCAACGCAAGAATTTTGTGCCAACTCGGTGGCAAGGATTTTTGGCGCGCTCGTTAGGCTTGTGCAATTCAAAAACATACAGTTATAACAGTCTTTTGCCAACGTGGCCGCAGGCAATTTTGACGGAGCCGTCTTTAGATTTGAACAGCCTATGAACATTGCGCTACAGCATCCTTCAGCCAATGTTTTGGCGGATATTTCCGGCGCGCTTTCTAGGCTTGTACAGTTTTGGAACATGTTGGAGTAACAATTTTCTGCCAATGTGGTTGCTGGCAATTTTGACGGTGCCTTCTTTAGGTTGGAACAATCCTGGAACATACTAGCGCAGCACGCCTCAGCCAATGTTTTGGCGAATATTTCCGGGGCATTTTCTAGGCTTGTACAGTACGCAAACATATTGCGATAGCATTCATTTGCTAGCGTGGTTGCCGGCAATTTTGACGGTGCGTTTCTAAGATTTACGCAACCCATAAACATGCCTTTATAACATCTTTCTGTTAATTCAGTTGCAGGAAGTTCCGGCGCAGTTTCTAGGCTTGCGCATTTTTGGAACATGCCGCGATAGCATTCATTTGCCAGCGTGGTTGCCGGCAATTCCGGCGCGTTTCTAAGATTTGTGCAATCTGAAAACATAGTTGCATAACAATTTTCTGCCAATGTGGTCGCTGGTAATTCAGGCGTTTTTTTAAGATTTGCGCAACCGGCAAACATAGATTTATAGCAATTTTCTGTCAATTCAGTTGCAGGCAATAGCAAATCAGAGCCGTTCTTGTTCGTTATGTTTTTATTGTCCATAAAAAGATTGCGGAACGTACTAGGCTTTGACAGCTTCCTTGCCGCATTAAAATTTTCGCTTGCAACAAGGCTCATAATATTTCCATAGATATAGCATGGAGCGGAGCAGTCAACGTTGCTATAACCTAAATCAATATTGTCAGGATCTTTTACATAAGTCTCGTTGTCGCCGTAAAAGGCTACTGTGTCGCCAGCGTTTCCAAGCTGGATTTTTTTTGTTTGTCCGCTTTCAATAGTTTTAGCTTCGCCTCCGTTTACCTTAAAGGTTACGGGCCCGTTAGCAAAATTCTTAAAAGTCACTACAGCGCCAGCGTCAATCGCTTCCAGCGTAAGCGGGGTGGAAAGACTCTCCGCGCTTGGCTCTTTCGATTTTTGCTCCTTTTCTTCACATGAAGCAAAAGACAAAAGCGATGTGAGCAACATCATCGCAAGAGTCGTCAATTTTACGATTTTTTTCATTTTATTCCTCCAAAATATTTATTGATTTTCTGCAAGTTTTTTCTTTAATTCGTCAATAAGGTTCAAAAAGAATTTTTTTGAATTTGGTAACAGTCTATCCAAATCGTCTTTTGTCAATTTTATTTCCTCCCCTTGACGCCAACGACCTCTGTTTTTCTTCTTAAGTTCATTGCTTACAATTTCTTTGTGCTTTAAGCAATTGTTCAACTCGCGCAGTTCATCAAAACTGCCAAAAAGTTCAATTTCTTCAACACAAATGGAAAAAAGGTTTTTAAACGCTTTTTCAATTTGCTTGAAGTCAAACCGCTCGATTTTCTTATTATAAATCGTATAACTATGATCATAAATATTAAGAATGTCCTTTAGTTTTATTTCTATTCGACTATAAAGAAGGACTACAAGCGCTTTGTACATTTCTTTTTCATAACCTTCATAGAGATCGTATTCTTCCTCTATTCCGGGATAAACATCTTCTGGATCAGCGTTTTCTATTTTAGACGCTTTTTCATATTTCTTTTTTAGTTCAGAGTCAATTTTTAAGGCCTGACTTAGAACGATATCCTTAAAGGAATCAAAATCGTTAAAATCTTGATATAAATTTGCGTTCAATCGAATTTGCAATAGTTTGCCTGCCATATTCTCCTCCAACTCAACTTTGTCTTAAATGCTGGGTTGTTTTAATATTTTAGCGCCAAATGCCTATTAATGCAAGAAAAATTCGGCATTAAATAGCATTTTTATCAATAAAACCATCTTTTAATGTTGTGTTTTATAAGGAAATCTGCCTATAAAATTTGGCGCATGAATTCAAAAGAAATCTTTGGCCAAAACCTCAAGCATTTTAGAAAATTGAACAAAATAACGCAGGAAGAGCTTTCGGAAAAGCTGGGGATAACGCCAAATCATTTGAGCCGCATCGAAAACGGAAAATCTTTTGTCACCGCCGAGGTTCTTGACGCTCTCTGCGTGATTTTTAAAATAAGCCCGGCCACTTTCTTTTACACAAAAAACGAGTTCTCAGGTGACGACAGCCTTTTTACAAAAATCGACAATATAATCGACATTGAGCTTGTCAAGTTGGGAAGCCAACTAAAAGAAAAAATCAGAAGATAATTTATCGCCTCACTCTGTTCCCCCAAATATAAATGGAATCAAAATTAAAGTATTTTTTTTCTTGACACCAATATAACGTATATGTTATACTAAAAAATATGGGATACGAGATAGAATTTTATAAAACTCAAACTGGACGAGTTCCTGTAAATGAGTTCATAAAATCGCTCCAAGAAAAGCAAGTCGCTAAAATTTTGCAAGATATCACTTTGCTTCAGGAAATGGGCGCTGCTTTGCGTTTTCCTTACATCGATTCCATAAAAGGCGAAAAATACAAGGGCTTGATGGAACTACGCACAAAGCATGCAAGCAATATTTTTAGGACATTTTATTTTGTTCTTGTAAAAGACGCAAAGACAAAAAAGCAAAAGGCCGTTCTGCTTCACGCGATTCAAAAGAAAACGGAAAAAACGCCAAAAAAAGAACTTGAAACCGCGTTGGCTCGAATGAAAGACTATAAATCTAGGAGGTGACCAATATGGATGATTTGGATAGACTAAAAGCGGAACTTTTCAAAGACCCAAAGTATAAGGCGGAGTACGACGCGCTTGAGCCGGAGTATCAGTTGATACGCCAGATTATTAAGGCACGCGCCGAAAAAAACATGACCCAAAAAGAGCTTGCCGAAAAAATCGGCACAAAGCAGTCAAGCATCGCGCGTCTCGAAGGCGGAACTTACAACCCATCTTTTCAATTCTTGCAAAAGGTCGCTAACGCTTTGGGCAAGCGGCTTTCCTTTGCGCTGGTTTAGCGCGTCGGCCGCAGCACTAAATAATTCCGTTCCCTCTTCTATACAAAAAAACTTGACTTGTTGTGTAAAATTGTGTATTTTAAAATAGTGCAGGGGGAAGGAAAATGAAGTACACATACTCCGCGGCATTTAAAGAACAAGGCGGCAAAGTCTACGCGCGCACTCCAGACTTGGACGGCTGCGTGACTACAGGAAAAGATTGGGCTGACGCGATTGACCAAATGGGCGACGCGATGAGCGCTTGGCTTTGCGTGGCCGAAGACGAAGGCTTGAAAATTCCCGCTCCCACTCCGCAACATAAAATCGCGCTCAAAAAAGGAGAGGTTTTTTCCATCATAAAAGCCGACACGATGGAATACCGGGCAAAGACCGACACAAGGGCCGTTCGCAAGAATGTTTCCCTGCCAGCCTTCCTAGCCCGCCTTGCGGACATCCATCGCATCAACTGCTCCCAAGTCCTGCAAGACGCCCTTATGGCGATGTTTTAGGCTTTGGCGCGGTCGTTCGACTCCCCCAAAAAAAATCCCCACTTCCGCAAAAAGCGCGCTATAATTTAAGAACGCTTTTCTTTGAAAAGGTATGGAGGAAAAAATGAAAAAGATTTTCTTTGTCGCATTGGCGCTTTTTATGGCGGCAACGCTTTTTGGACAGAACGCAAAAGCAACAGGTCTCACTGATTCTGATGTCGTTTCGTTCTGCAAAAATTTTAAGAAGATTGAT
>JAILDQ010000069.1 GCA_024689365.1 Treponema sp.
TCGTAATCGATTAAATCGCAGCCTTTGTTATCATACATATTTTTTAATTATATGCTTTTACTTCAAAAGTTTCAAGTGGAGATTGAGGCGTTTGATTTTCCACTAGCAAAAACGCGCGAAAGACGTTATAATAGAATGCCATGAAAAAAGTCGGCGCGGACATTGTTAGGCATACAATTGAAATTCTCTTGATTGCGGCAATTCTTGTTTCCGTAATTTTTTTGACGGCCCAGTTCGCGACTTTTCCCAAAAGCGAAAATTCTCCAAAAAGCAAAAAGAACGAGCAGACAAAAAGCGTTTTAATTGTAGGAAAAAGCGACAAAAAGGCTTACTTAGAGCAAGTGCTTTTGGGAGCAAAAAAACTTTGCAAGAAAAACAACGCAGTTGTGGCCTTGTACACAGGAAAGTCGAACGCGCAAGACATTTCAATCCAAGCGCTTTTCAATTACGCCTCTTACCTTAACGCCGACGGAATCATCGCCTGCCTTGACAGCGACGACGAGCCTTTTGAGATTCCAAAAAAATTGAACGGAGATCCGATTCCCCTAGTCACAATCGGAAATTATTTGCCGAACCTTCCCCAGCTTTCATACATAGGAGCAAACTATTCAGAATTGGGAAAAATAACCGCAAGGGAAATAATAGAGCAAATCGGCCCCAGCAAAAAAGCGATTTTGCTTGACTCAAGCGGCCAGAACGACACCAACTATTCAAACTTGATGTCAGGCCTTTTAGGAGGCCTTTCGTCGCATCCAGAGATTTCATTAAAGAGCCTGCAGTTTGAAAAAAGCTCAAGCTTTTCAAAAGAAGACAATTTGCGCCAAGAGCTTGCAAGCCAAGAAGACTTGGAATTGATTGTTTCGCTTACGGAACAAAACACGATTTTGGCGGCCCAAAGCGTCCGAGACTTGAACCTTTCCGGCAAAGTGAAAATCATCGGCTTTGGAGACAGCGACGACTGCCGCGCCGATTTTGAAAAGAACATAGTCACTGAATTGATTTCTGTAAAAACACAGGACATCGGAAAAAAAGCCATGCAAGAGCTTTTTGAATTCTTAAAGAACGGATACGCAAACTCATTCGTTTCGGCGGAAGTCGAAGTTTTAAAAGGCGGCGGCCAATGAAAAACCCCTTGAAAAACTTTGGAATCAGAAAGCAGTTGATGATCGGCATTTTGGCAAGTTTTGTCCTTTCGCTTGCAATTATCGTAAGCCTTACCACTTTGCTTTCGCGCGTAATGCGGCAAACGGGAAACTCATTCCAGACAAACGCCGACCTTGACGTTTTTTTGAACGACATTGAAAACACTGAAAGCGCGATGGAATCCTACATGAGCTACAGAACTTTTGAAAGCATCGACAAGTACTACCACTACGAAGCCGCCGCCGAAAACGGAGCCGAACGCTTTAGGGACAATCCGTCGGATATCGAAGTTGAGCAAAAGGAATACGTAATCAAAATGCTTTCGCTTTCTTTCTTTGACCTTAGCAACAAGGCGATCGCGGCGCGAAGGGCCAACAATTCCTTTGACGCGGACTTGTATTACTACAAGGCCTTGGACTGCTATTCTTTTTTGCGCGACGAAATCGTGAACTTGAACATGATGTTTTTCAACATGAACGCTTCAAGCTACACCGAAAGCAAGGCCCGCGCGGAGAAAATGATATCAAGGTCAATTCTTTGCCTTATAGTGATTTTCGTTTGCTCGGCGATTCTCTTATACATTAGCATCGTAGGAATCACAAGGCCCCTTTCAGACATTTCCAACGTCGCGCTGAAAATCGCGGGCCGAGACTTTGACGTTCCGCTTTTTGAAAGCCAAGAAAAAAACGAAATCGGAAACATTTGCCGCGCCTTTGACTCAATGATAATTTCCATCCGCGAATACATCGGAGCCATTTGGGAAAAGGCCCTTAAAGAAAACGAGCTTCGCGAAAAGGAAATTGAAATGAGGGCCCTTTACACCGACGCCCACTTAAAGGCCTTGCAAGACCAAATCCAGCCCCACTTTTTGTTCAACACTTTGAACACCGGAGCCCAGCTTGCGATGATTGAAGGCGCGGACAAGACTTGCTACTTTTTGGAACAAGTCGCGGACTTTTTGCGCTACAACATTCAGCATCCGGGAAGCGACGCCACAATCGGCGAAGAGCTTGGAATGCTTGACAACTACATTTACATTATGAAAACCCGTTTTGGCGAGCGCTATCAATTCGTGAAGGAAATAGACCAAAGCTGCCTCAACGTAAAAATTCCAAACACCATTTTGCAGCCCCTTGTAGAGAACTGCATAAAGCACGGCCTTAAGGACGTTAGCGAAAACGGAAAGATTACGATAAAAGTCAAAAGAGACGAAAGCGCGATATTGATTGAAATTTCGGACAACGGAAGCGGCTTTGACGAAGAAGCCAAAAAGAAAATATTGAACCAAGCGGCGGCGGGAAGCGAAGGCGTTTTAATCAGCGACAAAGGCCACGTTTCCAGCGGCTTGATAAACGTAATCTCCCGCCTTCAAATTTATTTCAAGGACAACAATGTATTTGACATCCAAAAGAATTCTGAGGGCGGAACTAAATTCTGCATAAAAATAAAGGCGGACGGCAATGTATAACATTCTTTTGACTGACGACGAACAAATTGTCATTGACTCCCTTTCGATGATTCTAAGCAAAAACTTTGAGGGACAGATAACCCTCTTTTCAGCGTCGAGCGGAACAAAGGCTTTGGAAATCGCCCGCTCGTCTGGCATCGACATAATTTTTATGGACATCCACATGCCGGGAATGAACGGCTTGGAAACGATCAGCCTCATAAAAAAAATCAATCCAAACATCGTCATCATAATTCTTTCCGCCTACGACCAATTCCAATACGCGCAAGAGGCCCTGAACCTTGGAGCCTTTAAATATTTGACAAAGCCAGTAAACAGAAACTTAATCGCGCAAACCGCCAGAGAGGCAATGAACCAAGTGGATTCCGAAAGAGGAAAATTGACCGACAGCATTGAGCTCAGGCAAAAGCTCAGCGTCGTTTCGACCATGGTGGAAAGCGATTTCATTTACTCATGCGTTTTCAACAACAAGGGAACGGACTTTTCGGAATACCTCAACTATTTTGGAATTGAGGGCCTTCCCTACTTTTTCGCCTGCATAGAAGTTTCGGAAGTTCCAAACGAAAAGCGCTATGACGTTTACGTAAAGATTCGCGACGTGCTTTCAACAAAATGCAGATGCGTCACCGGCTCTTTTATGGGAGACAGAATCGGGGTCTTTTTCCCCTTGGTCAAAAACGAAAGTCCTGAAGACTTGATAAAAGAAATCCACACTCTTTTGGCGACAAAGATTTCCGGAAAAATAAAAATCGGCGCGAGTGAAATCGAGCGGGACATCAAGAACGCGCAAAACGCCTACAACTCGGCATCCGCTTGCCTTGCAAAAATCGAAGAGTCAGGCGTGGCCTTTAGCGGAAAAGCGAACGGCCAAAACGAAAGCAAGGATTCTGAATCAGTCCTTGTCGAAAAAGCCGCGGCGAAATTAATTCTCGCGGTAAAAACAGGAAACGTCAGCGCGACGGAAAGCCTTGCGAAAGAATATTGCGAGCTTCTTTACAAAGCCTACGAAGGGCAAGACGACAAAATCAAGGGAAGCCTTTTTGAAAGCCTTGTCAAAGAGCGAAGCGCGGCAAGCCAAGCGAATTCAAATTACAAGGACCAAGACTCCGCGGGCGACTTTTCTTTTTTCGCAAAGGCAAACGAGCGCGAGGAATTGGAAAAATATTTTTTGGGCCGTTCAACGGAATGCGCAAAGGCCGCTTCCGCTGCAAAGGACAGCGAAGAAAATCCAATCGTGCAAAAGGCGCGACAATACATTGACGGCCACTTAAAGGACCTTCCAAGCCTTGAGGGCCTGGCCGACATTTTGGGCGTGAGCCCCTTCTACTTGAGCAAACTCTTCAAAGAGGAAACGGGAGAAACTTACATAAACTACGTGACAACCGCAAGGCTGGAAAAAGCGAGAAGGCTTTTGTCCGACGGCGCCTTGATAATAAAAGAGATTTCCGCCGACATCGGCTATAACGACCAAAATTATTTCAGCAAGCTTTTCAGGCAAAAGTACGGAGAGACGCCCAGCGAGTACAGGCAAAAAATGTTAGGAAGTGGAAGCGTATGATGAAAAAAATTTTTATTCTCGCCGCCGCCCTTTGCGGCCTTGCCCTTGCCTCATGCAAAAAACAAGGCCAAGATTCTTCAAAGGCCAGCGAAGAAGCGGAAAACGAGTCAAAGCTTACAATCGGCTTTTCGATCGACACTCTTGCAATCGAACGCTGGAGGCGCGACTGCGACATTTTTTTAAACACAGCGAAAGACTTGGGCGCCGACGTAATCGTTCAAAATTCCGGAAACAGCGTTGAGGTTCAAAACGAACAAATTGAGTATTTGATAAAGCGCGGCGTGAAAGCGATTGTAATCGTTCCCAAAGACGCGGAAAGCCTTGGCGAAAGCGTCCGACTTGCCAGAAGCAAAAACATTCCCGTGATTTCTTACGACAGGCTTTTAAGGAATTCTGCGATTGACCTTTACGTCACGATTGACAGCCAAGCCGTAGGAACCTTGATGGCAAACGAGCTTTTGCGCCTAAAGCCGCGCGGCTCTTGGTTTTGCATTTACGGACCAGAAGAAGACTTTAACATGACGCTGATTAGGCGCGGCGTTGAAGGCGTCTTAAAAAACAGCAAGGCCAAAATCGTCTTTAACTATTGGACCGACGGCTGGAACTACGATTTGTCTTACAGGAAAATGGCCGACCTATTAAAAGCAGGAAAAGTTCCCGACGCGGTTGTCGCGGGAAACGACGCTTTGGCCGACTCAATCATTAGGGCAATCGGAGAATTCGCGGCCGACAAAGACATTGCGGTTGGCGGACAAGACGCGGACATCGCAGGCTGCCAAAACGTGGTCACAGGAAAGCAAGCGGTAACAATTTACAAGCCCATAACGGAATTGGCTTCAAAAACCGCGGAAATTGCCGTCGCGATGGCGAAAGGAAAAAGCGCGGAGGATTTTTCCTTCATAAACGGAAGCATTGACAACGGTTCGGGCGAAATTCCGGTTCTCTGGCTCCATCCAACCGCCGTTACAGCCCAAAATATGGACGAAATCGTCATAAAATCAGGTTTTCACACCCGCCAAGAAGTCTACAGGGAATAAAAATCCGGTAAAAAAAGGCATTAGGAATTTTTTGACCACAAAAAATTCCTAATGGAATTCCCTAAAAACTCCTAAAAAATCCCAAAAATTTCCCATATTCCGCAAAATAATCAAGAAATTAAGCGTTTTTTGACGACTTTTATGCTTTATATTATAGTCGTGCCGCGGGAGATAGCGGCAAATCAAAAACAAATGGAGGATTTTTTTTATGAAAAAAATCGTTACAGTTGCCGTAGCGGCAATGATGCTCACAAGCGCGGTTTTCGCCGCTAAACAAAAGGTGCAGGTTGGCGTTTCTATGCCTACAAAATCTTTGCAGCGCTGGAACCAGGACGGCCAGAACATGGCCAAAGAGCTTAAGAAGGCTGGCTACAAAGTTGACCTTCAGTATGCCAACAACGACATCGCCATGCAGACTCAGCAGATTGAGAACATGCTTACAAAAGGCGACAAGATTCTTGTTATCGCTTCTATCGACGGAAGCGCTCTCAAGGGCGTTCTTGACACAGCCAAAAAGCAGGGCGTAAAAGTTATCGCTTACGACCGCTTGATCATGAACAGCGACGCTGTTTCTTACTATGCCACATTCGACAACTACAAAGTTGGAACAATCCAGGGCAACTACCTTGTTGAAAAGCTCAAGCTCAACAGCCGCACAAAGGCTGATCCAGCCTACATCGAGTTCTTCACAGGATCTCCTGATGACAACAACATCAACTTCTTCTTCGGAGGAGCCATGGATGTTTTGAATCCGTACCTCAAGTCTGGCGTTTTGGTATGCCGCTCAGGACAGACTTCAAAGGCCCAGTGCGCCACATTGAACTGGTCTACAGAAGCCGCCCAGAAGCGCATGGAAAACCTCATCACAGCCCAGAAGTACGGCCCCAACGGCACAAAGCTTGACGCCGTTTACTCTTCAAACGACTCTTGCGCCAACGGAATCACAAACGCTCTCGTTGGAGCTGGCTACACAGCCAAGAACTTCCCGATTGTAACTGGACAGGACTGCGACAAACCGTCTGTAAAGAACATGATTGCCGGACTCCAGGCTATGTCAGTATTCAAGGATACTCGCACATTGGCTTCTCAGGTAGTTAAGATGGTTGACGCTATCGCCAAAGGAACTCAGCCGCCGATCAACGACAAGAAGACTTATGACAACGGAACAGGAATCATCCCGTCATACCTCTGCGAACCGGTTTACGGCGACAAAGACAACTACAAGGCCTTGTTGCTTGACACAGGTTATTACACAGCAGCCGACCTTCAATAGGCTTTAGCGGATTAAAAATCTGCAGTCAGGCCGCCCACCAAATCCGGCGGGCGGCCTTTTTTTAGCGCAAACAGTTTTTAGGAGGAATTCCATGGCAGACATGTTATTGGAAATGAAAGACATCACAAAGAAATTTGCCAACGTGACCGCTCTTAACAAAGTCAATCTTAAGGTGACCAATGGAGAAATCCACGCCATCGTAGGAGAAAACGGAGCCGGAAAATCAACGTTGATGAATGTTCTTTCAGGTGTCTATCCGTATGGAACGTACGAAGGCGACATCGTGTTTGACGGAAAGGTCTGCCAGTTCCAAACAATTAAAGATAGTGAAAAAAAAGGCATTGTAATCATTCACCAGGAACTTGCCTTGGTTCCTTTGCTTTCAATTGCCGAGAACATGTTCTTGGGCAACGAACGCGGAACAAAAGCCAGAATTGACTGGGACGAAACTTATAAAAAATGCGCCGACTCATTGGCCCTCGTTGGCTTGAATGAGAATCCCCACACTCTTATCAAGGATATCGGCGTTGGAAAACAACAGCTTGTCGAAATCGCAAAAGCGCTCGCGAAAGACGTTCGCCTTTTGATTCTTGACGAGCCTACCGCATCATTGAACGACACAGAAGCCAAAAAACTTCTTGACCTTCTCTTAAAGCTCAAGAAGGAAAATGGAATCACTTCTATTATCATATCTCACAAATTGAACGAAGTTTCGTACGTAGCGGATTCAATCACGGTAATCCGAGACGGCTCGACAGTTTCTTCAATGAAAAAAGGCAGCGCAGCCATCGACGAAGACGCAATCATCTCCGCCATGGTTGGACGCAAAATGGAAGACCGCTTTCCGAAGAGAACGCCTCAAATCGGCGACGTTTGCTTTGAAGTCAAAGATTGGTGCGTCGAGCACCCTGTATTTGACGGCATCACAGTTTGCGACCACGTCAACTTTAACATCCGCAAGGGCGAGGTTGTCGGAATCTCAGGCTTGATGGGAGCTGGACGAACAGAGCTTGCGATGAGCATCTTTGGCCACAGCTACGGCTCAAACATTCGCGGAAAGATTTTCATGAACGGAAAGGAAGTTCACTTCCCTTCTCCAAAATCAGCGATTGAAGCCGGCTTGGCCTACGTCACTGAAGACCGAAAAGGAAACGGCTTGATTCTCAGCGAGTCAATCGCAAAGAACACCGTAAGCGCCAATTTGAAGAAAATCGTAAACAAATACGGTTCGATTGACTTTGACTTGGAAAACAAGTATTCGGTTGACATGGCTAAGGAAATGCACACAAAGTGCGCGACCGTTCAGGAACCGGTAGGAAACCTCTCGGGCGGAAACATGCAGAAGGTTCTTATCGGAAAATGGCTTTTCACCGATCCGGACATTTTGATTCTTGACGAACCGACTAGAGGAATCGACGTTGGCGCCAAGTACGAAGTTTACTGCATCATCAACAAAATGGTCGCCGAAGGAAAGTCTGTTCTTATGATTTCGTCAGAAATGCCGGAAGTTTTGGGAATGAGCGACAGAATCTACATCATGAACGAAGGCAAAATGGTTGGCGAAATGAACGCCAAAGACGCGACGCAAGAAAAAATAATGTCTTGCATCATCAATTCAGGAAAATAATAGGAGTATTGTATGGCAGAAAATACAGTAAAAAGCTCGTCTTTTAACTTTAAAAAAACGCTTAAAGACAACACAATGTTGTTGATTCTTGTAGCGGTAATGGTACTATTCCAGATTTTGACAGGCGCCTTGTTCGCTCCGTCAAACGTAAACAACATCATTCTTCAAAACTCATACGTTTTGATTCTTGCGGCCGGTATGCTCTTGTGTATCTTGACCGGAGGCAACATCGATCTTTCTGTAGGCTCTGTAGTTTGCCTTGTAGGCGCCATTGCCGGAAAGTTGATTGTAGACGCCCACTTGCCGATTGGCTTGGCGATTGTAATTTGTTTGTTCGTTGGAACATTGATCGGCGCCTGGCACGGAGCCTTCATCGCTTACTTGCACATTCCGCCCTTCATCACAACCCTTTCGGGAATGCTTTTGTGGCGCGGCGTTGCCTTGATCGTTCTTGACGGCTTGACAATTTCGCCCTTCCCGCAGAAGTACCTCAACTTGTTCTCAAGCTACATTCCTGAAGTATTCATGCCTGAGCTTGCCGCAAAGGCTTTGGAAGAAGGCGCCGAAGCGGAAGCCGCCGCTGAAACCCTCGCGAACCTTTCTTTGACAGTGACAATGATTACAGCCATCGCGATTTGCGTGATCTTGATTGTAACTTCATTGATCAGCCGCAAGACAAAGAGCTCTAAGGGATATGACGTTGGAGCCACAGGCCCCTTCATCGCCCGCCTTGTAATCATCACATTAGCTGTTCTTGGAGTTTCTTGGAAGCTCGGACACTATCACGGAATTCCTACAATCTTGATTTTGATTGCGATTGTTGTAGCCTTCTACACATATTACACACAGAACACAGTTCCAGGCCGCTACCTCTACGCAATCGGAGGAAACGCAAAGGCCGCGAAACTCTCTGGCGTAAACACCGACAACGTAATGATGTTCGCCTACACAAACATGGGCTTCCTTTCTGCCGTTGCCGCCTTGGTCTGCGTCGCCCGCTTCAACTCAGCCGCTCCTACAGCCGGAATGAGCTATGAAATGGACGCCATCGGTTCATGTTTCATCGGAGGCGCCTCTGCTTACGGTGGATCAGGAACAATCGGCGGAGCCGTAATCGGAGCCATCTTCATGGGCGTATTGAACAACGGTATGTCTTTGATGGGCGTTGACTCCAACTGGCAGCAGGCCGTAAAGGGCTTGGTTCTCCTCTTGGCCGTTATCTTTGACGTAGTTTCAAAGCAGAGAAACAAGAAATAGTTTCTGACTTTTAGGGGCGGAAAATCACTTTTCCGCCCCTAGAAAAAAAGCCGTCCTTAAGTGAAGGGCGGCTTTTTTTTGCATAATATATTTTTGAAAGATTATTTTTTCTTAGAAAAGATTCGATAGTTCAGCCAAGGCATCACAGGATGCAGCTTTTCAAGCGAGCAGAACCATTCCGTGCTTACGGTATTGCTTCCAAGCGCGTCAAAGACATTCGAGAAGGAAACGATTCCGCGCTTAAAGAACTCCGTGGCGTAATCAGAAAAATCGTTCATGTCAACCATTTTTGCCAAACTGCAATCTTGAACCAAAAGCAACTCGCGGGCCGCAAGGTTAAGCAAGCGGGTCTTCAGGCCGCCGTCGCCAGGGAAGCGGGAAACCAAGTCAACGATTCTTTCGCTGGCCTTTCGCAAGTATCTAATCATCCAAGAGTTTTTGCTTGAAATGAAATTCTCGCCGTATGAAAATTCAGAAAAGGCGGCCGGATAAGGCGTGATTTTTTGGGCCTTGAATTTTCCTTCTAGCAAATCGTAGGGAGCTGAAATTTTAAGGCCTTCTTCCAAAGACGCGGACAGCGCGAATCGAAGCCAATCAAAGAATTCTCTCCATGAAGAAGCAAGTTCCGCGGCGTTAAAAACCAAGCAAAGGGAAACGTCGGCGTCATCGCCCAAAATAATTTGCGCTTTCTTTAACACGGCGGATTTTTCGTTCGCAAAATTTTTTGCGGCTTCTTGCATTTTCTGAAACGCGTTTTTTATAGAATAATTTTTCCCTTCGCGGTTTTGGTAAGACCAGAAGGTTCTGATTCTAGCGTGTCCCTCTTTTATAAAGGGCGTCAACGCTTTGGGAGAAAGTTCCCAAGCCAAATCTTTTGAAGAATCCTGGCATTCGTCGCAAACTATTTGTTCAGAAGAAAACTCGTCCGAGGCGAAAATTGACAAACCGTTTTGGCAACGGGCGTTCATGAATATTCCGTTTTGAGGCGCGACTTCAGAAAATAAAAAGCTTTGCGCCGGCAAAATCGTGTATGAAAGGCCGTATGATTTAATTACGTTTTCAATGCCTGGCGCATAGCCCATTTCCGGCAAGAAAAAGCCGTCGCTTACCCTTCCAAAATACTGCTTAATCGCGTAAAGTCCGCTTTCTACTTGGGCGTTCAGGATTTCCGTCATGTCGGCAAAATGCGGCATAAAAAGATATGTTCCGCACGTAGACAAAATTTCCGCATAGCCCTCGTTGGCAAAAGAGCCAAAGGCTTTTATCAAATCGCAATTCCAAACGTTGTTGTAACGCTCTTTGTTTTTTTGGGCAAGCGCCAAATTTTCTTCCGCAACTTTTAAAGCCGCGGAATCTTTTTTATTTCGCTCAATTTCTTTTTGGCCAAATTCAATCAAATTGTCAAGCCACTTGTTGTACTTCTTTTTTATTTCAGAATCGGACAAAATCTCGCAAAGGGTTGCGGAAAAAACCAAAGCGAGTTTTGCGTCAAGCTTGTTTTCTTTTATAAAACTGAGCAAATCCAAGACTGGCAAAAAGACATTTGAGATTTGCTGAAAGACGAGAGAACTTTCGGCCTCGTAAGCCGTTGAGTCGTTTTGTCCGACTTTTATATAAGGGCAATGAAGATTCAAAATAAAAACTAAATTTTTAGAAGCCATTTTTTTACCTTTATTTTTTAATAAAACGATTGTCTGTATCTATTGTAATGATTTCTCAGCAATTCCGCGGCTCCAGAAAGCTCCAAGATTTTTGAAACCTTAAGTTTTTCGCCAGGCTTTGCCGCCATAATTTCAGAGCCTTTTGGCAAAAGAATTTTTTCTGTGTGGGCCAAAATATCGCTTTGCCCCAAAGTTTCTGAAATTAAATCCACTCGAACGATTTTTTTCTGGCCAGGAATGATGACATAATTTTCGCGGTCGCTCAAGTCAAGTTGAATGTCAAACATGTCTTCCGGTTTTTCGTCTTCCATGCTTTCAAAAAAATAAACCGCAAGGCGCAAGGAAGCGCGGCTTGACTTTAATTTTTTTATTGTCCAGTCGTTCAAATCCCACCAAACAAAAAGCGAAATTGGATTTCTTAAAATGACATTGATTTTAGTTTCGTTGTAACTTTCAGGGAGAGTGTTGACGTTCATCGAACCGTCTTCTTCCGAAAGCGTAATCGTCTCTTTTCTATGCTCGTTGTTTTCCAACTCGCTTGCAAGCTCAAGCAAATCTCCAATGATGAACTGTCGATTCAAATCGTCGGGCGCGTCAATGCCGTATTCATCGGCAATATCAAGCAATTCGCTGGATGTCAAGCTTTCCAATTTTGAGCGAGTCAAACGATTGTCTTTTTTCATAATGATATAAATATCT
>JAILDQ010000314.1 GCA_024689365.1 Treponema sp.
TTCTTCCGGCCTTGTGTATTTTGGCCCTTACGAAATCGCCACTCAAGGAATATGGACAATACATGACCAAAACCTAACCGTAACTTCAAGCCAAAGCCGAGCGGCAAAGGTTGGGGCGAATAGATTCAACCGAGCGACAAATTACGCGCAGGAAGTAAATTGGTCGTCAACGGCGACGCAAGCGCCTGAAAATTCAAAAATCACGATGTACAAATATTTTACTGAAGCCGACACGTCTGATTACAACGAAATCAACATGTACTTCAGATTTAAATACGAAGGCAACTCCACAGTTCAAGCGAGCGATTCTGACTACGGCATGACATTTTTAATGGACACGGATTCAAAAAACGTTTCCGGCGCGGGAAAGGTTTGCGCTTTCGCCGCCATTTCAAAAAGAGCGCTTTCTTCCTTTGGCGACGGACGCTGGAGGCTTTTGACAATCGACAAATCCGACAACTCAATCAAAATAGACGGATTTCCAATAGCGCCAAGCGAGCGAATTCTTTTATTGAATGATTCTATAATTCCAAACCGCGTGAAAATTGACTTTAACACAAGCGGACAAGAATTTTGGAACGAGCGCGGCTCCTTTGGCATTGATGAAATTTATTTTTCAAAAACATTCGCCCGTTTCATCGCTCAAGACAAAAATTACGTTGAATATAAAAAAGAAGGCGTCTTGCTAGAAAGCCAAAATGGATTTCCAATTTTCAGCGACTTAAAGGCAAGGCTTTCAAGCAACGAAAGCCTCACATTCTTTGAACAAAAAAACAAAAAAACTAAAGGCGACATAAACGCGAACGCAAGCGCCAGTTTTAAGGCCGCTCAAATCGCCTTTGACTTGAACGCGGCACGCGTTGCAGGAAGCGACTACGCCATTTCAAGCGCTTCTCATTCCATAAGCAGCGCCGAGCCGATTTTAAAAACGCTTTATTTTACCGAGGAATTTAATTTTGACGGCGACGGAAAAAGCGCCGCCAAGGGAAATTCCGCAAAATTGAATTTCTCAAAATTAGGCCTTCCCTTGATGTTTTCAGGCTTGTCAAAAGTGGAGTCAAGCGAATGGGCTTTGAACGCCAAAAACGAGGAGGCGGCGGAACTAAGGCTTGGAAGCGACAAGGGCGGCTGGCTTCTTCGTCTTTCAAGCGAGAGAAATCAAAAAGCCCTCAAGTCAAATGGCGTCGAGCCCTTGTCAACCAGCAATTATTTTTATACCTGGCTAAAGTCGACTGAAAAAGAATTTTCATCAGGGGATTCCGCGGCCTCAAAAAGAAAGGTCGGCGGGAAAATCGAAAACACAATTTTCTTGCCTTGGAGCGGCTTGACGCCAAAAATTGATTTTGCGACTGAAGAAAATTATTCAGCTGCTAAAAATTATTATTACAGCGATAAAAACACTTTCACTTTTTCAGTTCCTTTTAAAATTCAAAAAAACGCGTTTGAATTTTCATGGAAAAAAACAAACGGCGCGGTTCAAACGACAAGCAAGGGCGGAAACTATGGCGACGACTTAAACGAGCTTTTCACTTCTTACAACGGCAGAAAATATTATTTTGCCGCCGCGCCAATTTATGATTTGATAAGCTGGAATCTTTCTGAAAACGTTCATTCAAAAACGCAAAATCTTTTGTCAAACGATTCTGGCGAATCCGAATATTACAACGGAGAATACGCATTCTCTTTTAAAAGACCAATATATGCCGACAAACGCGACTTTTACATTCCTACAAAAGTCGCCTTCGCCTTTTCAAGGG
This sequence comes from Treponema sp., assembly GCA_024689365.1. Classification (GTDB taxonomy): domain Bacteria; phylum Spirochaetota; class Spirochaetia; order Treponematales; family Treponemataceae; genus Treponema_D. The sequence continues at coordinate 1,758 of JAILDQ010000314.1, forward strand.
ATATCAGGGCTGCAAAAACCTTGAGCGACACTTATCAAGGCAAATTGACTTTGGGCTGGACCGCCTTTAATATTTTTGGAAAATACGGCTCGATTCCAATCGCTAAATGGTTTGAGCAAGACGAATACTTAAGTTCATTTATCGCCGCGCTAAAATTTCCACGCGCGAATCCGTCTGACATAAGCCAAACATACACAACGTATTTGCAAGCAAACTTTTACATTACAAAAGACAATGTTTTTAAAAACGGCGTCGAATTGGAATTTCAAGACCAAAATAATTTCACCGCAAAAGCGACTGTC
>JAILDQ010000318.1 GCA_024689365.1 Treponema sp.
TTTTTATTTTCAGATTATTTTTTCTTAGCAAAAAAAGGTCAGCGCTCTTTTACAAATTCCATTTTTTCCGAATCGAACAAGCCCTTGTCCGTAATCTTCAACTTTGGAATTACAGGAAGCGCCATAAAGGCCAAGGTCATAAAGGGCGCCGCTAGGGAACAGCCTAACTCGCGGGCGCGCTTGGTAAGGTCGGAATATTTCTTTGCCGCCTTGACGCAAGGAATGTCCGCCATAAGACCCGCAACATTTAGCGGAATGTCAAAAAGTTTTTTTCCGTCATAAAGCGAAAGGCCGCCCTTGTTGGAAATTATTTTGTTCACGCATTTAACGATTGAATCGTCGTCAGTTCCAACGCAAAGAATATTGTGGGAATCGTGGGCCACGCAACTTGCAAAGGCGCCCTTCTTTAGCGCAAAGCCGTTGATAAAGGCGACGGCTGGCTTTGAGTCCAAATTGTAGCGGTTAAGGCAAACGATTTTTAAAACGTCATTCTTAACGTTCGGCTTTAAAAATCCGTCTTCCAAAAGCGCGTCCATAAAAAGGCTTTCCGTGATAAGCTCTTTGTCAATGACTTTTATCGTCCTTACCCGCGCTTTGTCAGAACGAACGGCGATGTCTTCCGCCTTTATTTTTTTCCGCTCAAAATTGTTGATTGCCTTTACTTTGCCAACCTTGAACAAGGCCCGCCCATTTTTGACGACGCTTTTTCCGTTGATGACAACTTCACGAATGCTGAATTTTTTTATGTCGCCGTGAACGATAAAATCGGCTGGATCTCCTTCTTGCAAAAGGCCTACATTAAGATTGTAATGCTTTATTGGATTTAGAGTGGCCGCGCGCATAACGTCAAAAAAATCGTAGCCGGCTTTTAAAAGCCTTATGACCATTTTATAAATAAAGCCTTGCGCCAAATCGTCGGGATGCAAGTCGTCAACGCAAAGCATAAGGCTTTGGGGCGCGGTCTTAAAAAGAGGCGCGAGAGTGTCCAAATCTTTTGCGGCCGAACCTTCCCTAACTTGAACCTTCATTCCAACCTTGATTTTTTCCAAAGCCTCGTCGAGCGCCTCGCATTCATGGTCGGTGGAAATGCCTGCCGCCGCGTAACGCTTTAACGCGTCGCCGCGAACCATAGGAGCATGGCCGTCAATCGGCTTATTATGTTTTTTTGCGGCGGCGATTTTTGCCATAACCTCTTTGTCGCCGTTCAACACGCCGGGAAAGTTCATAAGCTCGGCAAGACAAACAACTTGCTCTTTTCCCAAAAGTTCGTCAACGGCGGCGGAATCCAAACGCGCCCCGGAAGTTTCAAAGTCAGTCGCAGGAACACAGGAAGGAACGCCAAAATATATTTTCATCGGAGAACGTTCTGCGTCCTTGAGCATGAATTCAAAGCCCGCTTTTCCGCAAACGTTTGTGATTTCGTGAGGGTCGGCCACAACCGCTACAACGCCGTGCTTCATCGCTTCAAGCGCGAAATGCTGGGAAGTGACCATGCTGCTTTCTATATGAACGTGTGAATTTATCAAGCCAGGCAAAATGTATTCTTTTGCGCTGACAGGGCAACGCTCGATTTTTTTTATGCGGCCGTCCTTCACAAAAACCTTTCCCTGAAAGATTTCTCTTTTCACCACATCGACTATGTTGCCCTCATAAACTTTCATAAATTTTTCCCTCTATTTCCTTCGCACGATGAATCTTGTCTTTGGCGCCTTGTTGCGGTCGTTCCTTGCCTTGTATTCGTTGTAAAGAATTTCTTGAGCGCGTTTTGGGCTTTCGCCGGCCTTTGGCTTTAGTGCGGTCCAAGAGCCGTCGCTTTGCAATTCGTAGCTGTTTATGTTCGAGTCAAAGTAAACGTCAAGAATACGCTTTATTTCCTTGAAGGCGGCGGAATCCAAAATCGGGAACATCAGCTCGATGCGGCGGTCAAGGTTTCTGGGCATCCAGTCAGCGGAGGCCAAATAAATTTCAGGAGAGGCTCCGTTCTGGAAATAGAAGACGCGCGAATGCTCCAAGTATCGGTCAACAATAGAAACGACGCGAATGTTCTCGCTCATTCCTGGAACTCCGGGCAAAAGCATGCAAATGCCGCGAATGTTCAGCATTACGCGAACGCCAGCCCGGTTGGCCTTGTACAAAGCGGAAATAACTTCCTCGTCCGCAAGAGAATTCATCTTTGCGATTATCAAGCCAGGCGTTTGCGGCGTGGACAATTCTATCTCGCGCTGAATCATCGACAGCAATTTTGACTTTAAATCAACTGGAGCCATCGCCAAATACTTCATTTTTTGCAAGGCCGAATAGCCCGTAACAATGTTGAAGAATTTTGTGGCGTCGTTCGCGATTTCGTGGTTGGCGGTAAAAAGCGAAAGGTCCGAATAAATGCGGGCCGTTCTTGGATTGTAATTTCCGGTCGCCAAATGAACGTAGCGCTTAAAGGCTTCTTGCTCGCGGCGAATCACCATCAAAATTTTCGCGTGAACCTTTAAGTTGACCAAGCCGTAAACGACAAGAACTCCCGCCTTTTCCAACTCTTCGGCCCAAGCGATGTTGCGCTCTTCGTCAAAGCGCGCCTTAAGCTCTACCAAAACCGTGACTTGCTTTCCGTTGCGCGCGGCCTTTTCCAAGGCCGAAATTATCGGAGAGCCGCGGCCGGTTCTGTAAAGGGTCATCTTAATGGAAAGGACTTCAGGATCGTCAGCCGCGTCGTTCAAAAATTTCACGACAGGATTGTAAGACTCGTACGGAACGTGCAAAATCACGTCGCGGCGCTTTATGGTGTCCCAATAAGGCTCGTCTTCCGGCAAAACCGAATTTTGAAAATTCTCCCAGCGCTTGTTTCTAAGATGGTCGGTGTTTTCAGCGTCGCCAATTTCGCAGAGAGTGGCCGCGTCTACAAGGCCGTCAAAAGCGTAGATGTCGTCCGCCTTAAGGTTGAGCTTTTGCGCCAAAAATTTTTGCAGCTCGGAACTGCTTTTGTCGCAAACCATTCGGACGGCAAATGACGATTGGCGGGCGACCAAAACTTCCTGCATCGCCTGAACGATGTCGTTCGCGTCTTCGTCAACCGCAAAATCCGCGTCCAAGGCCACGTTGAACAAAAGATGTTTTGTGGCTTCGTAACCGTCAAAAAGCTGGGAGCCGTATTGCAAAAGCAAATCCGCCACGGTCGTAAATTCCTTTACGTCTTCCTTGTCGCCAGGAAGCCAAATCAAATTTGGAATGGCGTCAGGAATCTGAACCAAAGCCACAATCGGCGTTCCGGGCTTTGCGGCAAATTCCTTGTTCGCGATTTTTATTCCAGAAATCGGCTTGAGCAAAAAAGCCGCGTGCCACTTTAAGTTTGCGATTTTGGGAAACTCTTGGCTGTCAGTTCTAAGGGGCGTCAAAAGGGGAAGAATTTGCGCCTTGAAAATTTCCTGCGCGAATTCCTTTTGCTGAACGGTGAATTGCTTGGGCCGCTTGCAAACAAAGCCTTCCTTTGCCAAGGCTGGAATTATGCGCTTTTGAAGCGCGTCTTGCTGTTCCTGCATGACTTGACGGGCGCGCGTTGAAATGTCCTTTAACTGTTGCTTTGGCGTTCTGCCCGAAATGTCTTTTCCGCCCGGTGAATTTTTTAGAAGGCGCTTTACGCTGGCCACGCGCACTTGAAAGAACTCGTTAAAGTTGCTGGTCACGATTGAAAGAAAATTCAACTGCTCCAAAAGCGGAATGTCGCTTCTCTTTCCTTCGCGCAAAACCCTGTCGTTGAATTCTATCCAAGAAAGCTCGCGGTTAAGATATTTGTCATTCGTCATTTGCTTTTTTGCTGACGTTCTTTTTTTTGCGTTGTTCGGACTTTTTGCTACAGCCATTGTATAAAACCTCCAAGACTTTGGCGACAAACGCTTCCAGCGATTTTTTCACGCCATTAAGACAAAATCACTTTGTAGCCAAAGACGCTTTCAAACATTCCGCCCTTTTCTCCAAGAGCCTGTCGTTCCAAAACAGTGTTGTGCTTGTTTCCTGTATGAATAAGCAAAGAATCTTTTTGCCTTGTGATTTTGAGCTGAGTGAATTTTTGCGTGTGCGAACGGTCAATCGCGTCGGCGATTCGTATGATTGCGGTCAACTTAAGAATCGTCATTCGGCTGGCGCGAGGAAGCATTTGGAAATGATCGTCGTCCTGCGGGTTTGAATGTCCGCGGTGATATTTTGCGATTTGCGAAACGATTGTGATTTCGTTTTGCGTGAGTCCGAAAAATTCAGAATTGCTGATGATGTAAGCGGAATGCTCGTGGTGGTTTTCCATGCGGATGAAAATTCCAATGTCGTGAAGCATCGCCGCGACTTCAAGCAAAACTCTGGCGCGTTCGTCAAGCGCGATTTCCGTTTTGAGCGCGTCGAATATTTTTAGAGAAACGTCCGTTACAAATTGCGCGTGTCCTTCGTCTCCGTGATACTTTCTCAAAAGGTTCAAGGCGCCGGCCGTAATTTGCTTGTAAAACTCCCGCTGCAAGTCTTCGTTTGGCGCGGCCAATTTGTTTATCAAGGCGCCTTCGCGCAAGTTGGTTTCAGGAACTATTACGGAACTTACGTTCGTGATTTCCACAAACATTTTGTAAACCAAAAGTCCGATGCGCATTTGCGCCGCGTCGTTGTAGCCAATCTTAAATCGCGCGAGGCATTCTTCAATAGAATAATCTTGAATCTCGTCAACAAAGTCCAAGAATTTTTGGCGGGGCATTTCCCACAAGAAGGTCGAAATGGGACGGCCAGCGTTCAAGGCCGCGATTTGCGCGTATTTTCCAACCGCGATAAAACTCTTTAGCTTTAGGGAATTGAATTCTTCGCTCAAAAGATTCTTTGAGTTCAAAATGAATTGCTGAATAAAACGGCGGGCGGTGTCCGTGGCGCCGCTTTGGCCAATTTGCTGTTCGATGCGGGCTGTTCCCAACCTAAAGGAATGGGCGCTCACAATGCTGCCTTTTTTCAAGAGCATCATTTCGGAAGAGCCGCCGCCCGCCTCAAGAATAATGTAGTCGTCGTTGACAAGGTCAAACTTGCTGTCCTTGAAGCATTCCCGAACGGCCAAATACATAAGGCGGTTTTCTTCAACGCCGTCAATAACGCGAACGACAAAGCCGGTTCGTATGAAGATTCTGTCAATGATTGAATCCTTGTCGCGGCTTTCGCGCAAGGCGGAGGTTGCGATTACGCTTGCGTCGGCGGGAGCGATTCCCCAAGACTGCAACTGCTCCTTGTAACGGCTTAGAATTTGAATGCACTGGGAAATTGTATTTTGCTTTACGGAACCGCTTGTGAAAATGTCAACGCCCAAGTTGACCGGCATGTCGGAGCGGTCAAGGGTGTTCCAATGTCCGCTTGGCAAAATTTCAACGACGCTAAGGCGGATTCCTGTTGAGGCGATTTCGATGATGGCTTCCGGCTTCACTCCGGAAATCTCTTTTTTTTGCTTTTTTCTCATTTCCTACAGTTTATCAATCAACATTGAGCAACGTCCCGAAGGAATCGGCAAAGTCTTTTTCTTTTGCTCAAGAATGTTGATTGTAAAGTAATAAAGCTTCTCGCTTTCCATTTGGATTTCCCAACCACGGTTCGACTTGTTTGAAAGAATCGTAATCAAATTGCGCTTGAGCGAAAGATTTTCGATTCCCATAATTTCCAAGTTCGGAATAATCCAGTCAACCGTTTTGCGCGGAAGACTAATCAGCAAGCCTATGACGTTTTCTATCATAAGCGCGATTGTGGAAAGCGCGACTGTCTGCAAGTAACGGGGGCGCGGGAAATTTGACTTTCCCTTGAGAGCCGCCTTTCCTTCCTTGCAAGGCATATAGGCTTCGTAAAGGTCGCCCTTTTCCTTGCGGTTCTCGGGAGTGAGGGCTTCCAAAATATAGTAGAGGTGGCGAATCGAGCATTCGCGCGCCAAATCGTAGCGCTGGTATTTTTCCAAGCCCTTGATGACCATAAAATTCATGGCGGGGAAAACGCTTCCCTTGTAGCCTTCTCCGCTCTCCTTAAAGTCGTGGCTGTCCGCGCTCAAGCTGGGGAAGGGATGGTCGGTTCCAAAGGTTTTGGGATTTGTCAAATGTTCAATCAAAGTTTCCGCTCTGTCCGCGTTGGGAACTTCAGCCAAGAGGGGCCAAAAGCCCGCGATGGTTTTTTGGGCCAAAGGCTTTTCGTCCTTGTCGAGGTCGTGGTAAAAGCCGGTCTTTTGATCCCACATCATTGAATTGATTCTGGTTTTGAGCGAGAAATAAGCCTTTTTGTACATAAAGCTCAATTCTTTGTCGTTCATAATGTCGCCCAAGGCCGAAAGGTGCAAAACGTTCAAGGCCATCGCGGCGTTAAAGTCAACCGGATAAACGCACTTGTCGCGCGGCGAGTTGAACATTCCGCTGGCAGCCACAGGAGCTGAATAAAGGCCGTTTGGCTTTTTGAATTTTTTGTCAATCCAATTGACGTATTTTACCAAATAAGGGATGACTTCCTTTACGCGGCGCTTGTTGGCCAATTTATGGTAAAGGTTGAATTCCGCCCAAGCCAAAAGAGGAAGGGTCACGCCCTCGGGATTTCCCTTTTCAGAAATGGGCTTTCCGCTCTTTAAGTCATATTTAAAGCGAATGGCGCCGTCGCGCTCTTGGCGGGAATACAAGTAGTCCAGATTTTTGCTGGCAGAATAATTGCGGTTTGAATATACCAAAAAGAAAGAAGAGAAAATCGAATCCAAGTGGTTCAAAACGTTCACGCCGTCTTCCGGGTAAACAAAACACCCGTCATTTGTCTTGGCTCCCTTTTTAGGGTCGATCCAATAATCGGCTATCCAGTTCCACGTTTTGTTGTAAATATCGACAAAATCCTGGTCGTAAAAATGGATTTTGGGGAAATCTCTTTTGTTCATAGTCTTTTTATTATAGCACATCTTTTTAAAAAACGAACAAAAAAAATTAAAATTTATTAAAAATTTATAGAAAAAAAAGGGGTTTTTTGAAAAAAACATCTTGACAGTGTAAAGATTGCGCGTTAATCTAGACAGTGTAAAGATTAACTTTAAGGAGAAAAGGACATGGAAGAAATCAAAAAAAAGGAAGACACTTACCACCGCAAAAATTTAAAGAACGATTTGATTGAAGCGGGAATCGACCTTGTTGCAAGGGAAGGCCTTGAGGGCTTTTCCTTGCGAAAAGTCGCGGCTCTTTGCGGAGTTTCGCACGCGGCCCCCTATTCACATTTTGAAAACAAGGACCTTTTGCTGGAGGAAATGCAAAACTACATAAGCGATAATTTTTCCATTGAATTGGAAACGGCCATCTCAAAAAGCGAAAATAACGAAGAGCTTTTGATGGATCTTGGCAAGGCTTACCTTAGCTTTTTTATGTCCCATCCAAACTATTTTGTCTTTTTGTTTGGAAAGTCCAACGTTAACCTTGACTTGACCGAAGACGCCGACCCGCAAAAAAATTAC
>JAILDQ010000014.1 GCA_024689365.1 Treponema sp.
GGAAAGAAAATGGACATCATTCTCTTTTTTTCTTTTTTGACTTGAGCCCTTGTGTGAATGTAGGCGTTTGTGTAAGCCAAGATGGATTGCGAAAAGGCGATTAAAGAAAATATGTAAACGGATTGAGCCAAAAGCTCAAAAAAAACTCCGGCCTTTATGTTGACGGTTAGGCTTGAAAAGAAATCCGTCGCGCACAAAAGCAAGGCGCAAAAAACCATTCGCTTAAAGGCCCTGTTTCCCTGATTCTGTTCGGAATATTTTGTATAGGTGTAAAAAGCCACTGCAAGAGAGACAAAAAATGAGACAATGTCAAAATCCGATACGATAAAAGTTCCGTTCATTTTGCGCAACAAGTGTTAAATAATTATAACCCCAAAAAGACGCGAGCGCAAGCGTAAGGAAGATTTTTTTTTCCATAAAACAGTTGAAAAGGAAAAAACGAATATTGAATAATTCCTCCAAAAATGATAAAATTATTGCCAAATTTTATCGAGGTTTTTTATGGCAGAAAAAGAAGTTAGGGTTCGTTACGCCCCGTCTCCAACTGGAATGCAGCATATCGGCGGAGTCAGAACCGCGCTTTTTAATTATTTGTTCGCCCGCTCAAAGGGCGGAAAATTCATCTTGCGCTTGGAAGACACCGACCGCACCCGCTACGATGAAAAATACGTTAAGAATTTGTATGACACGATGTCTTGGCTTGGAATAGACTGGGACGAAGGCGGAGAGAAGGGAGGAGAATACGGCCCTTACGTTCAGAGCGAGCGCTTTGAAATGTACAAAAAATACGCCGAAGAATTGGTGGAAAAAGGCGAGGCTTACTATTGCTTTTGCGACGCCGAGCGTTTGGAGCGCATCAGAAAGATTCAGACTGAAAATAAAATGGCTCCCGGCTACGACAGAAACTGCCGCCACCTTACTCCAGAAGAAGTTAAGGAAAATTTGGCCAAGGGAATTCCGCACGTAATCCGCCTTAAGGTTCCGCTTGAAGGCGAGACAAAATTCCACGACCACTTGCTTGGCGACATCATTTGGAAAAACGAAGACATTTCGCCGGATCCGGTTTTGCTTAAGAGCGACGGCTTTCCGACATACCATTTGGCCAACATCGTTGACGACCACTTTATGAAAGTGTCTCACGTAATGAGAGCGCAGGAATGGATTCCTTCAACTCCGCTTCACGTTCAGATGTACCGCTCCTTTGGCTGGGAGCATCCTGAATTCTGCCACCTTCCGATGGTAAACGGAGCCGACGGAAAAAAACTTTCAAAAAGACACGGCTCAACTTCCTTGAACGAATTCCGCGCGCGCGGCTACCTTCCGCAGGCAATCGTAAACTACGTGGCTCTTTTGGGCTGCTCTTACGAAGAAGGAAAGGAATTCTACACTCTCGACGAATTGGCGAAGGCCTTTAAGCTTGAGCATTTGAACAAGGCGCCGGCGGTCTTTGACTACAAGAAGTTGGAGTACTACAACGGAAACTACATTCGCATGCTTAGCGACGAAGACCTTTACAAGTGGACCCTTCCGTTCATCACAGGAACCGGTGACGCCGCGCTTGAAATCAATCCTGATAATCCACAGCCAAAGCCAAAGGTTGGCCCTGAATATTCTGGAATCGCCTTGGGCGACGACGGCGAGCCTGTTTGCGTTGACAAGTCTATGAACATGTCCAGCGCCGACGTTAAGGCCGCCCTTATGCAGCTTATGCCCTTGATTAAAGAGCGCCTTAAGTATTTGACTGACGCGGCCGAGATGGTCAAGTTCTTGTTCACAGAGCCTGCCGTTCCGCCAAAAACAGACATCATTCCCAAGCGCTTGGACGAAGCCCAGACAAAGGCCGTTCTTCTAAAGGCAAAGGATTTTGTTTCTGAAATCTTTGGAAAGAGCCACGAGGAAGCCGAAGATGTCGCCCGCAAAATGTCAGAGGAAATGGGCGTAAAGATGGGCGACTTTATGATGCCGATTCGCATGGCCGTAACTGGAAGCCGTGTAAGTCCGCCCCTTATCGGTTCCATTTTGATTTTAGGAAAAGAAAAGGCCTTGGCCCGCTTGGACAAAGCCTTGGCGACATTCTAGCAAAAGCGGTCCCGAAAGCGTTCGGGGCTCGCGTATTTTGGAGGTAATCTAATTATGGAAAAAATAGCTTCTTTTACCGTGAACCATTTGAAGTTGGAGCCGGGCATTTATGTTTCGCGCAAGGACAAAAAGGACAATGTCGTTGTCACAAGCTTTGACCTTAGAATGACCGCCCCCAACAAGGAGCCGGTTATGAATACCGCCGAGATGCACACAATCGAGCACTTGGGCGCGACTTTCTTGCGAAACGAGCCAAAATGGAAGGACGACGTGGTTTACTTTGGACCGATGGGCTGCAGAACAGGCTTTTACTTGGTAATGTTCGGGGACCTTTCGAGCGCCGACATCGCGCCCCTTATCAAGAAAATGTACGAGTTCATCAAAGACTACGAGGGAGACATTCCCGGAGCGGCCGCCAAAGACTGCGGAAACTACCTTGACCAAAATCTTGGAATGGCCAAATATTTGGCCGAGCGCTACTTGGACAAAACCTTGAATTGTCTTGACGACGCCCACATGCATTACGCCGACTAAAAAAAGGCCCGCTCTGTTGAGCGGGCCTTTTTTATTTGAATTGACTATCGGTCTTTGTTCATTTCGATTATTTTTGTGGCGGTTCTGAGCGCCTTGCTTAAGCTCATTCTATCCCTTGAAGTGACGGAACAAGTGTAGGCTCCCATTTGCCAAACGACTTTTCCGCACTTGTTTTCGTTCGCGTAGAAAATTACTTCACAGCCGTGAATCGTTTGCGAAGATTTTTCCGTGTAGATATTGTAGTCTCCGCTGGGGTCGTTTTTTCCCGGAGCCTTTCGGATTCTTATTTCGTCGCCGCTTTCGGAATCGTAAATGCCTTCCAGCAATTGCTTTGGAATCGTTCTGTAAACTTGAACAGTGTAGTCTTCAAAGACATCCAAAATGTAAAAGTCAAAGCCCGCTTTTTTTTGGGCCTCTTCAAGGCTTTTGAAGCTGAAGAAGGGGTTTGCCATTCCGACCATTTTCGCCTCGTTCTTTGTTTCTTGTTTTGTGGAAAGGCATCCGCTCAATGCAAAAGCGGCGGCCAATATAATCAACGCCTTTTTCATGTTTTCGCTCCGAAAAAAAAATTCCTAACATTATTATCGGCATGGAGCAAGTCAAAATTAACTTTTTGTTATTTATTCTTGCAGTTAGCGCAGAGGCCGTAAAAAACAGTCCGCGCCTTGTCAACGACAAAATCGTGCTCGTCAAGTATGTGTTTTTCCACGCGCTTGATTTCCTCGCACTCTATGTGAATAAGCTTTCCGCAATTTACGCACTTGCAATGAAAGCAGTTTGGATCGCTGGAAGAGCCGTTTTGGCCGGTGAACTCGTAGCAGGCGCTTTCGCCGTTTTCCAAATTGTATTTTTGAACCAAGCCCTGGGCCACCAAGCGGTCAAGCTGCCTGTAAACGGTAGTCATTCCCATCGGCTTTTTTCTCTTTGAAAAATGGGCGCAGATTTCTTGCGCGGTCAAGTGCTTTCCTGGCATTGACTTTAGGAAGGCGAGCATGTCGTCGTAATTTTTTGTGTGGTATTGAACGGAAGAGGCCATGCTTGTATTTTAGCGATTTTCTTTTCTTTTTGAAAGAGCCTTGCGCGCGCAAAAAAAGCCAGCCTGAAACAAACTCGTCAGCCTGAAACAAAAAACGTCAGCCTGAACTTGTTTCAGGCTGACGTTTTGTCCAGGCTGACGTTCGCGCGCTCTGGCGATTGTCCAAGCTGAACTTGTTTCAGCCTGAAGTTTTTTCTAACTTTTTTATAGTTTCCAGCCGACCGCTTGCTTTCTTTCGCTTACGAAATTCTTGTAGATTCCTTGCTGCTTGACAAGCTCTTGGTGGCTTCCTTGCTGGACAATCTTTCCCTTGTCAACGACCAAAATTTGCGCGGCGTTTTTGACAGTC
>JAILDQ010000066.1 GCA_024689365.1 Treponema sp.
GCGGGTGGGAACCCGCCGGCTTTTTTTATGCGCTAACGTACGCGGCCTTAATTATACAGCAATTCCTCTAGAGCGTTAAAAGCGGCTTCAACGCATTCTTCGCGGGTGTTAAAGTTTTTTTCATTGGAAACATTGTCCAATACGAACTTCCATTTTTTTGGATACATATAATGTAAAATTACGATTACGTGATCCTTAACTTTCAAGTATTCGTTGCCGCGGGCGGAACGCTTCCACTTCCTTCTTTTAAAGTTAATTTTGCGTTGCTCTTTATTTTTAAACGCCGCCTCTCGCTTGCGGGCCTTGTCTATGTCTCCTTCGAGTTTTCCCGCGCAAACACAGCCGCAATCCAACCGTCGTCCAGTTTTCACATGATGCATATGGTGAACGTAACGGATTATCTGCAAGCCGCACATCTGGCAGATGCCTGACGGCGATTCCAAATCGGTTACGCCAGCGCAAACCCATCCGGTCTTAGGAAAGTCAGAATCGTTCCAATAGTTCGGAGAGTTTGCAAGTTTTTTTCGGAGTTTATCTGGAATTTTAGGTGTCGGCGGCTCGCGCTTCTGGCTAAAATAATCAGCGTTGATTGCGCGCGGCTCTTTCAATCCGTCAAATTGCACAGAATAAACCTTGCGCTTGCTGTCAAAACTGACCACTCGGCCTTTTCCAAAAATGTGATGTTCAATCGTCTGGATTTCATCGTCTTTTGGAGCGGGCAGTTCTTCTATCATCTCGCGGTTCAAGCGGTGGATATACGCCCAGCTTTCGCGCTCAAGTTCGTCGCTGATTTTTCCAATCCGCCGGTAGTTTTCCTCGCCGATTTCATGCAAAAACCTTGACGGAAGTTTTTTTATTCCCTGTTGGCTTTGCCCCTCGCTATCCATAAGATACAAAATTTCTTGGGCGCGCGTAATCGCCACATAGCAAAGGCGGCGCTCTTCTTCCAGTCCAAGCTTCTTCCGTTCTTCTATGGTTTTGGAGCTTGGAAATATTCCTTCCGAAAAACCGAGGATAAACACAACAGGAAACTCCAAGCCTTTTGACGCGTGAATTGTCATAAGCTTTACGGATTCGCAAGGCTTTTCCGCGTCTTCTGCGCTCATTATCACAATTTGCTGCAAAAAGGTTTCGAGGCTAACGTCCTCGCCAAAACCATTTTCAAATTCATTCGCTATTCTTTTAAATTCCGAAAGGTTGTCAAGCCGCTCTTCGTCGCCCAATTCGCGGATGTATTGCTCATAGCCCGACTCAACGCATACGCGATTAACAAGCTCGCTGATTTTAACGCGGTCTTTAAGATTCTTCATGTTTTCAATCAAGGAAACAAAAGCGCCGCCGCCGCTTCCGTTAAAAGCCGGATCTCCAAGATGAGTTTTAAGAACTTCATAAAGGCTTTTTTCATGCAAATTCTCTTGGTCAAACAAGCCCATGTCGTTGTTTTTGCGAATCGTTTCAAGCGCGGCGACACGAGCGCGTCCAAACTGTCGGCGCGGAGTGTTTATTATGCGCTTAAAAGAAAGGTCGTCGTTAAAGGCAATCATTCGAAGATAAGCGATTGCGTCTTGTATTTCCATTCGCTGATAGAACTTCACCCCGCCGAAAATCTCGTACGGAATGTTTTCTTCCACCAGCTTTCGTTCGATTACGCGGCTCAAAAAGCTGGAGCGGTAAAGAATTGCAAAATCGGAATAAGATTTTTTATCGCGCCTTTTGATTCGCTTAATATCTTTTACGACGCAAGCAACTTCGTCTTCCTCGCTTTTGGAATGAACATGCGTAACCGCAACGCCGGATTCGCAATTTGTAAAGAGGTCTTTTTTAAGCCGTAGATTATTCTTTTCTATCAAGACATTCGCGCATTTGAGAATTTGCGGCGTGGAGCGGTAATTCTGATTCAAGATGATTGTCTTTGTTCCTGAATGCGTTTTGTCAAAATCGACAAGCAGCTTGACATCCGAGCCGCGCCATTCGTAGATGTTTTGGTCCGGATCTCCTACTATCATAAGATTTTGGTAACGCGCGCTCAGGATGTCGATAAGTTTCATTTCCACAACGGAACTGTCTTGAAACTCATCCACCATTATGTAATTCAACCGTTCCTGCCATTTGCCGCGAACTTCTTCATCATTCAACAAAAGATAAAGCGCGCAACTCATAAGGTCTGTAAAGTCCAAAGAGTATATCGCCTTTTGCCGCTGCAAGTACTCTTCGATAATTTGGTCAGTTTGGTCTTGTATTTCAGGCAGAATCTGAACCTTGTCCGCCGCGCTCATTTTTGGTACATAAGACAAGTCTTGTTTTTTGAACGCGATTTTTTTGAGGATGCTCTGGAAGTTTGCATAGTCAAGCTTGAGTTCGTATTTTGCAAAGACTTCTTCAAGGATAGTCTTTTGTTGATAGGTGTCGATTATTTGGAAGCCTTTCGTAAGGAACAGTTTTTCGGGGTTTTCGCGGATAAGGCGGGCGCAAAAGCCGTGATAAGTGCAAATAAGGGATGTTGAATATTCCGGGCCGATAAGATTTGTGATTCTCTTTTTCATTTCTGCGGCGGCCTTGTTTGTGAAGGTGACGCAGAGAATGTTTGCGGAATCTATGCCGCACTCTTTTACAAGATAGGCGTAGCGGCTGACCAAAAGTTTAGTCTTGCCGGAACCAGCGCCGGCAATTACGCGAACGTAGCCTTCTGTGTTTTGAACGGCAAGCGTCTGCTTGTCATTCAGGCTTGAAAAGACACTCATAGACATTCTCTACCCCAGCGCGTCATATCGCGCTGTCATTGGAAGCATTTCTATAAAGGCAGACGTATGAAAAACCAGCGCAGGAAGATCCTCAAAATCATACGGACGAAGAAGAACATTCTCACAAATAGAAAACAAGCCATTCAGATGGGCTTCGCTTAATTCATTTTTTTGAACAAAAAGACTGGACTGTTCAGCTATATAAACCTTTTGCTTGCCCAACAAGTCAATATTCGCCATCTTAACCTTAAAGCTCTCATAGCCATTCTCAGGAATACAATCAAAATTCACGCAATCAAGTTTATTGGCGACATTTAAAATTTCGCATATCGATTTTAAAATCGCAAGCTCCTCATTGTCAGTAAAATAAAATTGAAGTTCGGAATCGCCGTCGCCTTTCCACCCTGACCACTT
>JAILDQ010000091.1 GCA_024689365.1 Treponema sp.
GTCATGTCATCAGGAATGAAGAACATGACAAAATCCACGTTCACTTCAACATACAAATGCTTAAATACAAAAAACTGTCCCGCGGCTCCCGCCATAAAGGAAATGTTCAAGGAGCTTTGCGGATCGGTTTTTATGTCGTGCTCAAATTCAAACTTATATCCAAGAAGGCCGCTCACGCCAGCGCCTGCGTGGGCTTCCAAACTAAGGCGCTTGTTAAAGAAAGGATGCGAGTAAGCAAAATACAAATGGGCAAAAGCCAAACCGCTAGTCAGTTTGTATTCAGACTTCTCCAACATCATGTAAGAGTAAGAACCGCTAACGCCGATTCCAAGATTACCCCACCTTCTCTTAAAGGGAAAGAAAGTGATGCGAGCGGTGGCGCCAAGCGGGAAAACGCTTTTTTCAAAATAAGTTTTGATTGTGTCGTCAAACAAAACGATTGGACAAATGTATCCGGCGGAAATATTCAAGTCCATCCATTTTTTAAATCTTACGGTAAGAAGGTTTCCCTTGTCCGGCTCGTTGGTCAAGCCGCTCGCGTCGGTCACCAAAAGACTGTATTTTCCAACGTCAAGGTCTTCCATTCCAAACTTAAAGGTTATCCTTCTTCCGTTATCCGCGCGCTCCAAAATTTCTTGGGGCTTAATCGCGCGTCCGCCGCTCGACTTTAAAACATACTCGCTGAATGAAATTTCTTCGCCAGTCTCCGGCGGCATAAAGAAGTTTCTTCCGCCAAAAGAAATGATTCCGTCGTTGTCGTAATCCAAGTAAATGTTTGAGTTTAAGTTCACGCTTACGCTAACGTCGTTAACGCGCGGCTTGTAAGCCTTGTAAATCGTAAAGTCTTCCCATTCCGACTGGGCTTTTGGAATTCCAAACAAGTTGTAAGAGACAACGCTGTATCGGTAAAAACCAGGCGGCAAGGGCGGCTCGATTTTCACTTGCGAAGAATTGTCCTTTGTCTCTATTTTCATCAAATCGGAATAGTTTCCTTTTTTGTCGCGGCCTTGAATGATTACGTCGTAACGCAAAACCAAACGGCTCTTGTCGTCTTCCCATTCCAAAACCTGCCAAGTTTGTTGAGGGCTTTCTTCCTCCTCATCTTCGCTTTCGTCTTGGCCTTGAGAATTATCCGAGGCTTCCGCGACTGGCGCTTGGCTTGCTTGCTGAACGTCGTCCTTGCCGCGCTTTTTTTTGTCCTTTTTTGCAAAGGCAAGGGAGGCAACCATGAGAATCAAAAGAACTGCGAGAAAAAGGCGCTTAAAGTCCATAGGGATTTTTGGCTCCTTTTTTTGCCCGCGCCTTTTTAGGCTCGTCAATGTCCACGCTGAACTTTTCAGTCTTAACAGGACTTCTTTGCAAAATCTTGTCTACTTTTCCGTCGCCGTTAACGTCAACCTTTCTAACGGCTTGAACGGCGAACTGGTAGTTGCCGTTCATAAATTTCTGTCTCGCTTCCTCGTCAAAGGAAATAAAGTCAAATTTATAAGAATTGGACTTTGAGACAAGCTCGACTTTGTCAAAAATCTGCCTGCCCTTTTTGTCGTTTATTTGAATGACGTAATGGGTCGCGTCTTTTACGGGAGTCCAAGAGAAAACAAAGTATCGGGGATTGCTTTCGTTCAGCAAATACTCAACGTCCATAACTTTTGGACTTGCGCTCACAGAGGAGATTGGAGCAAGCGGCTCAACAGGAGTTATTCTAAAGCGGCAAATATTTTTTTCGTCAGAGTTTGAAATGTCGTAACCGTCGGCGGTTTCGGCGTAAATTATCAACTCATAGTTTCCCGCTTCAAAAGTTTCAGGCAAATCCAAGTTAATGGAAGTCGGAACGCTCGGCAAAGCGTTTTGGAATGAAACGCCGCTCGGATACGTCAACATTGTGATTTTGTCATTTCCTTCAACCTTGTTGATTACAAGCTGGGATTTTGCAGGAGGTTCCACCGATGTCCACCGAACGGCAAGAGGCTTTATAACTGCGTCAACGCCGCTCACAACAGAGTTCTGGGCAGGACGAGAAATTTCTACCGGCCTAATCTTAACCAAGAAGAATTGGCCTTCTCCAAGGCGTCCGGTCAAGCGGCTTGACTTTCCTTCAATTGCGTTTGCCCTTGCCTGCAACTCAAAGCGGTAGTACGAGCGGTCGATGAATTCCGGATCCTCGTACATTTCGATTTCTTTTTCCGCTTGATACAAGTTGTCTTCGTGAACAATCTTTCCGTCGCTCTGCCTGTAAATCACAAGCTTGTAATAATCGGCGCCGTCAACGTCGGTCCACTTAAACTTAAAGGGCGCGTTTGGATGGACAACCGCTCGGCCAAGGGGAGAGAGCATAGTCGGAGCCGGCAATTGCGAAACGACGTCAAAGGATTTTGCCGGAGTGTCGATGACCATTCCAACTTCGTTTTGCGAATGGATTCTCCAATAATAGCGGGACTCGTTCAAAGGAATTGAAGACGCGCTGCTTCCAATAACTTTGGCGGAATAAAGCAGATTTGAGAAATTTGAATTTGTTGAAACTTGCAAAACGCTTTCAAAGTCTTGCGGAAGATTTTGCTTCCAAGTGAATTTCATGTCGGCGACAAAAGTGTTTCCAACTCGATAGCCTTCAGGCGGCTCAATCGTTCTAACAAAAAGCTTTCCCTTTTGAGCGTAGAACATTCTTTCTTCGCCTGTCTTTGACTCGTTTCCTTCGTCGTCAATTTGCGCGACAGACCAAAGCCACTTTCCTTCGCCAAGGCCCATGCTGGCCGGATTGATTTGCAAATAGTTTTTGTCAGTAGTTTGGTTCACAAGCGGAGAAGATTCCCCGCCCTCTTTGTAAATCTTCACGCGGTAAAGCGCCGCCTCGTTTTCTATCTTCCAAGAAAAATGCGCGGGGCCAACCTCGCTCGAAATGTCTATGCTTCCGTTTTGCGGAGGAGAAAGAAGCTGGGGCGCCATCAAGTCGCCTCGGCGCTCAATCGTAAATGTTTGGACGGCGCTGGGGGCGGCCAAGCCGATTTTGTTCACGGTAAAAAAGGGAGTGACGCGCCAATAATAAGTTCCGGCTGGCAAGGTTGAGATAATGCTTGAGTTTGTGGAAGAGCGCTGGTTCACGACAGGATTTTTCAAGTCGTCGCGCTTGGAAATTTCCAACTGGTAAGAAGTGGCGTATTGGCTTTCTCCCCAAATCAATCGGACTGAAGGAGTTCTTGTCCTGTAATAATATTTGTAGCCGTCAACAGGCGTGACCAAGTCAGGCGCGGGAGAATAGAAAACCTGCAAGCGGCCAGAAGCGTTTCGCTCTTGGTTAAGAACTTGGCTTGTTCCCTTTTGAACGGAAACCAATCTCCAATACCAAGCGCCGCTTTCCAAGTCAACAGAAAGATTGTTGAGGCCGCTGGCAAAAACTCTTTTTTCCGCTTCCGAAAAATCCCTCTTGCTTGAGATTTCCAACATCAAGTCTTCTTCGTCGTCCAAGGACACCCTCTTCCAAGAAAACTTGACAGGAAAAGCGGCGCCTTCGTGGAACAAAAATTTTTGGTCTGGTCGCGGCGACTTTACGTTAAGGGGAAGCGCCTTGACTCCGTCGCTTCCAATCACGACAGCGTCTTCGCCAGAAAGCTCGGCGCCTTCAACGCTTGCGTTTCCTTCCAAGAGGCGCAAGGCCACTCCGCCGCCTTGGGAAGCTTCGCCTTGAATTTGAGCCGCGACTGACGCGCCCTTTTGAATTTCAACGCTTGTTCCGCCGACAGAAAAAGTCATTCCGTTTTGGGACTCGGAAGAATCGACTACCGCGGAACCTTCGCTCAATTCCGCGCCGACGCTTTTGTCTTCATGCAAGAAAACTTGCGCCATTGTGTTTTCCGAAAGCTCCAACTCGTTGCCGTCCGTAAAGTGAACTGTGGCTTCGCTGAGGTCGCCGGTGTGCAAAGTGTCTCCGTTGTAAACAGGAGAGTTTTGGACAAGGCGGGTCCACAAGGCGCGGTCGATGAATTTTCTTTGCGCGGCCTTGTATTTAAAAGTGATTGTGGCGATTGGAGTTTGGTCCAAGCGGCTCATCGCCATAAAATAAGATTTGCAAAAAAGCCAAACGTTCGCCACCGCTCCAAAAGAGCATAATATTACCGTGACGATAAAAGGTATAAAGAGAGAATTTTTTGAAAGATGAAAGCGCTCAAAGGCGACCGCGTCAACTTGGCTTGACGACTGTCTTGTTTTCTTCTTCATTCAAATTCACCTTTTCAAAATCGGGGGTCGGTATGCCAAGAAGCTCGCGAACTTCTTTCATAGACCGAGGGCCGTTTGGTCCAACCGCGCGGGCGCAGTCTGGATCGGCCTTAAAGTCAGGGTCGGAACCCTTAAAGAATTTTTCAATGTCAAAGCGCGGCATGTTCACAACGCCGTAAAAATGCTGCTCGCCCTTTCCCTTAACTTCAATCGTAACGGGAATGCGTTCAACAACGATTTCGTCTTCAGCGAACTCTTCCGGAATGACGCGGTTGTTTTCTTCGCAGCGAATGTAGTCAGACTTGATAAGATTGTAAGTGTCTTCGGTAATCAAGATGTCGGTGCCGCAAGGCTTGTTGGTCGCCTCGGTTCGGCTGGCAAAGTTTACCGCGTCTCCAATGGCGGTGTATTCCATCTTTTCGCCGCCGCCCATAACGCCGGCTGTGACACGGCCGGTGTTGATGCCGCAACCGATTTGAATGTGGGGCTTGTACCTAGCGCGAGGCTCGCCCTCGTGTTCTTTAGTGAATTGCTCGGCGGCCTTGTTGTATTCCATAAGGGCGTAGCGCATCGCTATGATTCCGCGAATGCAGTTGATCGCGTCTTCCTTTACATGGCGGGAATGCGCAATCGCAAGCTCTTTCTTTTTTGGATCAGTGTCGGGAAGCTTTTCAAAGCTCAAATCGTCTTCGCGCAAAATTCCCCAAACGCCCATGATGGCGTCGCCTTCAAACTTGTCGATGTTTCCGTGGCTTAAAGTTACGCAGTTTACCATTCGGCCCATGTAGTCGTTCAAGAAGGTGATGATTTCCGCGGCGGACTCTTCGTTAAAGCGGGCCTTGAAGCCGTCGGAAATTTTTGTGAAGCCGCGAATGTCGCTGAAGAAAATCGTGCAGTCCTTAAGGTGCGGCTCAAAGTCAATCGATTTTGTGGCGATGGCTTTTGCGACGCCTTGGTTTGTGAACTTGGCAAAGGTGTTCAAGAATTCCTGCTCGTCGCGGGTTCCCCGGTTAAGAACGCCAATCTCGTTTTTGCTTTCAAAGTTGAGGCGCGAAATAATCGGCGTGTTGAAGTTTCCCTTTTGAATCTCGTAAGCGGCGAGCGACAAACGGCGCAAGGGTCGCGAAATGACAAAGCGCGAAAAGAACAAAATCAAAATTATCGAAACGCACAAAATCGCCGCGGCCAAATACATGTTGTTCTTCGTCGCGGTTCTGGCTCCCTCAAGAACGGTGTCAAGGGGAACGATTGTCATCACAACGATGTCCGCGATTGGAAGCTTTTGGTAAGCCCCGTAATAGGGAGTCTTTTTTCCGCTCTGGCCGTCAACTTCGTCAAAAGGAATTTGGCGGGCGCTGTCGTTGTTTTGGTTGTTGACTCTCATCTCACGGACAAGGGGATAGTTCTTCATGCTTTCGCCGCGAAGAATTCTGTCGGAGTCAGGATGAACCAAAAGCTCGTCCGTGTCGTTAATCATAAAGCTGGTGTTAAGGGAACCAGTTCCCAAAATCTCGGCAAGGCTTTCAGCCGAAAAAGTCACGCAGCAAGCTTGGTCGCGGCCGTTTTCCTTGTAGGGAAAAAGGAGGCAAAGCGCGCTTCTTCCAAACAAGGGGCTTGCGTTCGCGGCGATTGTCTCGCCCGCGCAAGAACGGCGGAGGGCGTCTTGGTTGTCCCTAAAAAATTGCTCTTGAACGCTTTCGTCAATTTCGTTTGAAATGAAAAAGCGGCCGTTTGTCATTTTTATGTCGCTTGAATTGTTGGCGCTCGCGCTGTCGGCGGACAAAACGTAAATCGAGGCAATGTCGGGATTTCGCTCAAAGAAAAAAGACTGGGCTTGCCTTGAGAGCGCGGAATTTCTTCCGCCGGAAACTACGCTGAGCAAGTCCAAAAGCTGGAAAACGTTGGAACGAATTGTGTTGAGGCGCTCTTCAACAGACGAAGCCGAGCGGGAATTGATTGTAAGGTTGTTTTCTTCCGCGGTAAGCCTGGCGTCTTTGCTTTGAAAATAACTGTTCAGAAAAGTGACTGAGCCGAGCGAAACGACCACAATCATTCCGATGATGACCGCAAGGGTCACACCGATAGGACGTCGGACGCGAATTGATTCATCGCCTTCATTCTTTTTTTCTTTCATACTTTTTATGCTCTCTAATCTTTTATAATAACGCAAAAGTTTTTAGGTGTCAACAAAAAGGCCGAACAACCCTCAATATATATAGGAAAAGAAAAGTTATAAAAGTCCGGCCTTCTATGGCGCAAAAAATCATTTTCCGCTAGAATGCTTTTATGAGCCCGGAAGATTTGCAATTCCAAACAGAAATAAAGCGGGAATTTGAATTCATTCACGACAATAAAAAATATCTCATCACATACGGAAAGGAAGACGGCAATGATTACATTCAGCTTGCCAGGGAATTTGAGACGGGCGAGCGCTTTCATTCATTCAAGGAAATGATGGCAAAAGCCAAGGTAGGAAACCAATTCTTGCGCGAATACATTCGGAGCCTCTAGGAGCCTGTGACGATGAAAGAAGAAAATCCGGCCTTTTTGACCAAGCAAATAATCACTTACATCGGAAACAAACGCGCCCTCTTAAAGGACATTCAAGCGGAAATTGAAGGCGTTCAAAAGAAATTGGGAAAAAAACGCTTGGTCAGCGCCGACCTTTTTTCCGGCTCGGGAATAGTTTCGCGGCTTTTAAAGGCTTCCAGCAAGAAAATTTACGCCAACGATTTGGAGTCCTATTCCTATTTGCTAAACGACTGCTATC
>JAILDQ010000102.1 GCA_024689365.1 Treponema sp.
AACTTTATCAATGCCCGGGCCGCGAACAAAGCGAAGATTGATTCCGCAATCGCGACCAAAACGTCTTGGGGCGTATGGCAGCCCAAAAAATTTCTTGAGAAAGCGACCAGCAAAACATAAATGAAAAATAAAGCCGCCAAAATTTTTTTCATGCTGAATTGATTTAAAATTCCAAGAGAGCAGGAAGACGCGATTGATGTGTGGCCGCTCGGAAAAGAATAGCCTGTGGCGTACTTCATTGATTTTCCGGCTGGAATGATTTTTGGCTCTCTAATCCAAGGCCTGTAAACGCAAGCCGTAAGTTTTATAAAAGAGTTGAGTGTGGAACAAATTGAATAAGTGAATAAAATAAAGAGGCCTTTTTTTTTGTCAATTAAAATGTAAATGAAAATAGAAGCGACAATTAAAAGAACAACAGAATCAGACAAGAGAGTGAATATGTTTTCAATAGCCCCGCCGGCCTTTTTTCTTAGGTCTTGAAGCCAAAGCAAATATTCCAAATCCATTTCTTAATACTAGCGCAAAGCGGCAAAAAAATCAACAAACAAAAAAAGCCGCTCGAACGAGCGGCCTTTTTATAACGCAAGAAAAATTATTTTTTGTTTCCGTTTACCAAGTCCTTAAGGGCTTTTCCCGGCTTGAACTTAGGTGTCTTGGCTGCGGCGATTTTGATTGTTTCGCCAGTCTTAGGATTGCGGCCAGAGCGAGCGGCGCGCTTAGAAACTCCAAAAGTTCCGAATCCAACCAAGGCAACATCGTCGCCTTTCTTAAGAGCTTTGGAAACAACATCAACGAATGATTTTACAAAAGCTTCTGTGTCTTTTTTTGTAAGTGATGTCTCCTTTGCGATTGCGTCTACAAGTTCAGTTTTGTTCATTTTTCTTTCCCCCGAAAAATATTCTTTAAGTGATTTTTGAATACTACAAGAAAAATAAAAAAAATTCAAGAGCATATTATAGTGTAGAAAAAGAATTCAAAGCGCGCTATAATTTTTTATATGACTAGTTCACAAAGAAAAATTTTATCGTCGGCGGCCAGCAATTTAAATCCTCTTGTAATCATCGGACAAAACGGCTTGACTGACGGCGTGGTTCAAAAAATAGCGAAAGTTATCGACGACCACGAATTGATAAAAGTCAAGTTCAACGAATTTAAAGAAGAAAAAAAAGATTTGACAAACGAGCTCTGCTCCAAGACCGGCGCGGAACTTGTCCGCATCATCGGCAACATCGCCATCCTTTACAAAGAATCCTCTGATCCAGACAAGCGCAAGCACTTGATATAATCGTCATCCTGAACAGGTTTCAGGATGACGGGCGGGACTACTCGCCGCTACTTCTTGCAAACCCAAAAGCCCGCAAGCGGAGCGTTGCGGCTTATGCGGCGTATAATGATTTTGGGCTTGCTTGCAATTTATTCGCCGCTATCCCATTTTTCCGCGCGGACTACGGCTTTGCGCCAGTTGGCGAAAATCTTTTGTCTTTGCTCGTCTTTCATCGCGGGAACAAATTCGCGGTCGGCTTGCCAGAAGGAAAGAATCTCGTCTTTGCTTTTCCAAAAGCCAACCGCAAGGCCGGCCAAGAAAGCGGCGCCTGTAACGGTGGTCTCTATGTTTTGCGGACGAATGACTTTTGCGTTCAAGTAATCCGCTTGGATTTGCATCAAAATGTTTGAGGCGCTCGCGCCGCCGTCCACCTTAAGGCTTGTGATTTTCATTCCAGAATCATCTTCCATGCACTTTAGGCTGTCAGTGACTTGGAAGGCGATCGCGTCAAGAGCGGCGCGGCAAATGTGGGCCTTGTTAGTTCCGCGCGTAAGGCCTACCAAAATTCCACGAGCGTAGGGATCCCAATAAGGCGCGCCCAAGCCAGTAAAGGCTGGAACCAAAATCGCGCCGTTTGAGTCTGGAACGGTCGAGGCGAGCGCGTCGCATTCCTTTGAGGCGCTGATGATGTTCAACTCGTCGCGAAGCCATTTTACGACAGCTCCGCCCATAAAGATGCTTCCTTCAAGCGCGTACTCAACCTTTCCGTCAAGGCCGATTGCGATTGTAGTCAGCAATTTGTTTTTTGAAAGAACAGCCTTGCTTCCTGTGTTCATCAACAAAAAGCATCCTGTGCCATAAGTGTTTTTTGCCTCACCAGCCTTAAAGCAGCCCTGGCCAAAAAGCGCCGACTGCTGGTCTCCGATTGCGGAAGCGATTGGAACTTCAAAGCCGCACACTTTTTTGTCGGTCATTGCGTAAACGCAGCTTGAATCCATTACCTTTGGCAAAATATTTTTTGGGATGTTAAGAATATGCAAGAGGTTGTCGTCCCATTGCAAAGTGTGAATGTTAAAAAGCATCGTGCGGCTGGCGTTGGTGAAGTCAGTCACGTGAGCCTTGCCGCCGCTCATTTTCCAAACAAGCCAGGAATCAATCGTTCCGGCAAGAACTTCGCCGCTTTCGCAGCGGGCCCTTAGCCCCGGAATGTTTTCCAAAAGCCATTTGATTTTTGTTCCGGTAAAATACGCGTCGGGAATCAAGCCGGTCGCCGCACGGATTTTTTCGCCGTAGCCTTGCACTATAAGGTCGTCGGCGATTTGCGCGGTTCTTCGGCATTGCCAAACGATGGCGGGACAAACAGGCTCTCCTGTTTTCTTGTCCCACATAACGAGGGTTTCGCGCTGGTTGGTGATTCCGAGCGCGGCGATTTGTTCAGGCTGAACGCCGGATTTTTGAATCGCGCCCTTTAGCGTTTCTAATTGCGTCTGGAAAATTTCTTCAGCGTTGTGTTCAACCCAGCCCGGCTTGGGATAGTATTGCTTGAACTCTTTTTGTTGGACGGCGAGCATCTTGCAGCGTTGGTCAAAAACCACCGCGCGGCAAGATGTCGTTCCCTCGTCAAGGGCAAGGATGAACTTTTCCATTTTCACTCCAGAAACAATAAAGGCATTCGGCGAGCCAAAGCGCTAAGGCCTTGAACCCGCCGACATTTCCGCTTAGCCTACAACGACTTCAAGGCAGACTTCTTTTTGTCCGTCCTGAGCCTTTACGATTGTTCCGTTAACGTCGGCCTTACCGCTTGTTACAACGATAGAAACAGGGCCGTCGTTCTTCTTGTTCTGAACGCTAATCTTGTATGTAACGCCCTGGAACTTTCGGACAAGCTCGGCTGTCTTTACGTGCTCAGGCAAGCGGGGCTCAACTTCAAGTCCCTTCCATGTCGGGCGAAGGCCGCACAAGTACTGCGAGAGAGTCACAAAGTTCCAAGCGGCTGTTCCCGTAAGCCAAGAGTTCTTGGCTTCGCCAAAGCGGCGGGCTTCCTTACCTGCGATCATCTGCGCGTAAACGTAAGGTTCGGTGCGGTGAATTTCAGAGATGTCTTCCAAGTAAGCGGGAGCGATTTTCTTGTAGTGCTCGTAAGCGTCTTGCGGACGGCCGTTCACAACTTCGCCGATGATTACCCACGGATTGTTGTGGCAGAAGATTCCTCCGTTCTCCTTGTATCCCGGCGGATAAGAAGAAACTTCGCCCAATTCAACATGATATGTCTTGTAAGGCGGATCCAAAATTACGATTCCGTACTTTGAGTCAAGGTATTTCTTTACGCTGTCCAAAGACTTTTCCGGATAGCCCTTGTCTTTTCCGATTTTGGCCATTGTTCCAAAGCCCTGCGATTCGATGAAGATTTTTCCGTCCTCGCATTCTTTAGAGCCGATTTTGTGTCCCGCGTCGTCAAAGGCGCGAACGTACCATTCTCCGTCCCAAGCCTGGTTGCAAATCTGGGCTTCCATTTTTGCGGCGGCGTCTTCGGCTCTCTTGGCCTCTTCTTCCTCGCCCATCAAGCGGCACATCTGAACGTAGTCAGGAGTTACGTAAACGAACATTTCCGCGATCATTACAGACTCGGCGTTCTTTCCTTCTTTGTTGGTGCAAGTCTGGAAA
>JAILDQ010000108.1 GCA_024689365.1 Treponema sp.
ACGTCGGCAAAGTGAAGGCCCGTCGTCGGCTCGTCAAGAATGTACAAGGTTTTTCCTGTGCTCACCTTGCTAAGCTCGTTTGCAAGCTTGACGCGCTGGGCCTCGCCTCCGCTCAAGGTAAGCGCGGACTGGCCCAATTCAATGTAGCCCAAGCCCACGGACTTAAGCGTTTCCAATTTTCGCGAAATGTGCGGAATCGAAACAAAAAAGTCGCAGGCTTCCTCAACCGTCATGTTCAAAACGTCGTTGATGCTCTTTCCCTTGTACATAACGTCAAGGGTTTCCTTGTTGAATCTTTTTCCATGGCAAACGTCGCACTGAATGTAAACGTCTGGCAAAAAGTTCATTTCAATTTGAATCGTTCCCGCGCCCTGACAATTTTCGCAACGGCCGCCCTTAACGTTAAAGCTGAATCGGCCAGGCATATAGCCGCGCGCCTTGCTTTCCGGCAAGGAAGCGAACAAGTCTCTGATGCCGTTAAAGACGCCGATGTAAGTTGCGGGATTTGAGCGCGGCGTTCTGCCAATCGGGCTTTGGTCAATGTTGATAACCTTGTCCAAAGCCGAAAGTCCTTCAATCTTGTCGTAAGCGCCAACCGGATACTTTGTCCTCATCGTTTTGTTTGAGGCGGCCGGATAAATGATGTCGCTCAAAAGGGTTGACTTTCCGCTTCCCGAAACGCCAGTGATGCAAGTGAAAGTTCCAAGAGGAATTTTCACGTCAAGATTTTTTAAGTTGTGCTCCTTTGCTCCAAAGACGCTCAAAAAGTTTCCGTTTCCAGGCCGCCTCTTTTTAGGAATGTCCATGCGCAAAGTTCCGGCCAAATAACGTCCGGTCGCGCTTTCCTTTACCTTTGCCACTTGAGCGGGACTTCCAGCCGCGACAACTTGGCCGCCGTTCACGCCAGCGCCAGGCCCCATGTCAATCAAATAATCGGCGGTTCTTAAAGTTTGCTCGTCGTGCTCCACGACAATAACCGTGTTTCCCAAATCGCGCAGGCGGAGCAAAGTGTCAATCAAGCGCTGGTTGTCGCGTTGGTGCAAGCCGATGCTCGGCTCGTCAAGAATGTACATAACGCCGGTAAGGGCGCTTCCAATTTGAGTCGCAAGACGAATTCGCTGAGCCTCGCCTCCGCTCAAAGTGCCGGCGCTTCTGTCAAGGGTAAGGTATTCCAAGCCGACGTTCTTCAAGAAATCCAAGCGCGCCCTGATTTCTTTTACAACCTGAGAGACGATTTGCAATTCCGTCTCGGAAAATTTTATATTGTTGAAAAAATCGATTGTTTCCAAAACGCTCAAAGAAGAAAGCTCGATGATGTTCTTTCCGCCAATCGTAACGCCGAGCGCTTCCGGCCTCAATCTTTTTCCGTGGCAAACAGAACACTCGCTGACCGACATAAATTTTTCTTCCATGCGAACGCGCTGGGCCTCTCCCCAAGCCTCCGAGTGCCGCCGCCTCATGTCGGCCATTACGCCAAGCCAAGGCCTCTTGTATTCGGAATAGCCCTCGCCGCTTTGCTTTTGGTAAACCCAACGCAAAACTTTTTTGTCGTCGCCGTTCATCAAAAAATCAAATTGCTTAGCCGTAAGTTTTTCAAGCGGCGTGTCAAGCGAAAAGTCTCCGCCCTGGGCAACCGCGCTGAACATGGCCCTGTTCCATTCGCTGTCTGGATTGTAAAAAGCCAAGCCGCCCTCGTTGAAAGACTTAGACTTGTCTGGAATTATTTTTGCCAAATCCCATTCCATCTTTTGGCCGATGCCCGCGCATTCAGGGCACGCTCCAAAAGGATTGTTAAAAGAAAAAAGGCGCGGCTGCAATTCAGGAATGGAAATGCCGCAATCGGGGCAAGCGTTTTTTTGGCTGAAAAAAACTTCCTGCTCAATGTAATCCTTTGAAGAATCCACCGACAAGCCCTTCGCGCTGATTTCGGAAAGAATTTGCTCAAAGGCCGCGTCGTCCTTTGTAACCCGCCGCAAGACAATGACGATTCCGTTTGCGGAATTTAGCGCCGTCTCCAAAGAATCGGCCAAGCGCTTTCTAACGCCTTCCTTTAAAACGATTCTGTCAACGACCATTTCTATAGTGTGCTTTTTTTGCTTGTCCAACTTTACGCTTTCTTCAAGGTCGCACATAATGCCGTCAACGCGGGCGCGGACAAAGCCGGCCTTTTTGGCGTCGTCAAAAACCTTTGCGTGCTCGCCTTTTTTTCCGCGAATGACCGGCGCCAAAATCGTAAGGCGCTCGCCTTCCTTCCAAGACAAAATCGTGTCTATGATTTGGTCAACGCTTTGCTCGTTAATCTCGCGGCCGCAATTAGGACAATGGGCCTTGCCGATTCTGGCGTAAAGCAAGCGGTAGTAATCGTAAATCTCGGTAACCGTTCCAACGGTTGAACGAGGATTGTTATGCGTTGTCTTTTGTTCAATGGAAATGGCCGGGCTCAAGCCCTCAATCATGTCAACGTCAGGCTTGTCCATCGCGCCCATAAATTGCCTGGCGTAGCTGGAAAGGCTTTCCATATAGCGGCGCTGGCCTTCCGCAAAAAGAGTGTCAAAGGCAAGGGAGCTTTTACCGCTTCCCGACAAACCGCTAATCACGACAAGCTTGTTGCGAGGCAAATCCACGCTGACATTCTTTAGATTGTGCTCGCGGGCGCCCCTAACGCTAATCACGTCCGACGCAAGCGCCGCGCTTTTTTTTCTTTCAGCCATAATCTTAGTATTATATCGAAAAAAAAAGCCTTTGTGAAGAGCCCATTTTTGGGCGCTCCCTGCAAGCAGGTCGGGCTTTGCGGCCTTCCGCGCCTCCGCGCTCCATTCCTCGCCCCGCTCGGAACAAGCTCCGCTTGGCCCTCCAATCCCTAGCGCTCCCGCCCAAGAAATCTGGTTCTAAGCCAGATACTCGTAAAGAAAAAAAATTATATCGAATTGGAGGATTCGCATGAAAAAGAATCTATTTGGCGCCGTTTCAGTCGCTTTGGCTTTGGCGCTCGCAATCACATCGTTCGGATGTGAAAGTGGATC
>JAILDQ010000127.1 GCA_024689365.1 Treponema sp.
GGACCCCAGCTTGCTTCTCTTGGAGAAAGCGGCCGCGTGGAATTTACGAGCGCCTTGGACAGCGAGGCTTTGGACGCGGTAAAATTCTTCGCCAAAAACGAAGGCATTTTGTTCGCGCTGGAAAGCGCCCACGCTGGAGCCGCCGCGATTAAAATCGCAAAGGAAATGTCTAGCGAACAAGTTTTGGTAATCAACATGAGCGGCCGCGGCGACAAGGACGTTTTCATTACAAGCCCTGTATTCCGCAAAAACGAATGGCTTCAATTCCTTCACGCGGAAATCGACCGCTTGGAAAATTCAAAAGACATTCATGACGCTGAGTCGATGAACTAGCGGCAAAAAAAACGCAAGCCCTGGATTGTTTGCTAGCCGCATTTTAGGAGGATTAAAATGGCAAAAATAAAACTGATGTCGCATTTGGTTGCGGGATATCCGACGGACGAACTTTCATTGACAGCCGCGAGGGCCTTGGTTGACGGCGGCGCGGACATTTTGGAAATACAATTGGCTTTTAGCGATCCGAGCGCTGACGGCCCCGCGATTCAAGGCGCCTGCACGACAGTTCTTGGAAGGGGCTACAAAAGCGCCGACGGACTTTCCTTGATAAAAAAGATTCACGACGAATTTCCAAAGATTCCGATTTATCTTATGAGCTACGGCTCTCTTGTGTTCACTCCGGGCGTAAAAAACTTTTGCAAACGCGCGGCCGATTCAGGAGTGAGCGGAATGATAATTCCTGACTTGCCCTTTGACTTTGACGAAGGCTTGACGGAAGCCTGCAAGGAAAACGGAATGGAAAACATTCCCGTCGCCTCGCCGAGCATGTCTGAAGAGCGCCTAAAGAAAATGGCCAACGCAGGCTTTAAATACATTTACGCCGCCTTGCGCACCGGAATTACCGGAACAGACACGACGATTGACCAAGGAACGATTGACTTCATCAAAAAAGTCGCCCAGGGCGGAAGCAAGGTTTACGGCGGCTTTGGAATCAGCAAGGGCGAGCAGTCCAAGGCGCTTGCCCCTTACGTTGAAGGCGTTGTCGCCGGAAGCGTTTTTGTCCGAACCATCAGCGCCAATTGCGGCGACAAGGACGCGCTTTACAAGGCAGTCAAAGCCAAGGCGCTGGAGTTGACGGGCGCCGCTTCTTAGGCCGCTCGTGTCTTTGGCGGCAAGACCTTAACTGATTGTTCGAGCGCTTTCGCCGCGTCCTAAGGACGCTTCTTGGACTTGCCAGCCATTTCTGTCATGCCGATTATGCTGTCACGCCGAATCACTCTCGTCATGCTGATTATGCTGTCATGCCGAACTTGTTTCGGCATCGGCATCGGCGGCAATTCTTTTTTTTCTGAATTTGAAAAATTTTTTTATATTTTCCTTGACTTTTGGAAAACTGCTATTATATTAATTGCAGGGGTTGGTTCGCTCCCGAACAAAAGCGCTGATAAAAGCGTTATCCCCCCCCCATTTGCGAACCCGAGACGAGCGGACGTTTCTAGAGCGTTCCAGCTCCAGGGCGAGCGCTGCAAGCGCTTAGCTCCGAGAAATGTAGAATGGGGGGCTTTTTTTTGATTGCGCGGCGTTGGCTTCTTTTGGAGGCGGCGTTCTTTTTGGGGCCGACGTTTTTTTGATGGTGGGCGCATGGACTTCAATATTCCGATAAGTTGGAATTGGAAAAAAGATTTCCTAAGCGACAGGGATCCTGCCAAATTGGAGCGGGAAATAAAGGACTCGGATTTTCTAGTGGCCGACGCAAAAGGAACTCACCGCATGGTTGGCCTAAAATATGATGCGGAAACTATGAACGCGCCGATGACCACTTGTATTTGCATGAATTTTGAAATGGCTCTTGCAAAATCCATCGCCTTTAGGCTGGGGAAGATGATTTTTTATGACGATGTTTGCTCCGCGTCATTGTTCAACAAGGCTCGCGGCGAATCCATCGCGGAATCGGACTACTATCGGTGCGCTGTTTTTTACGCCAAATATATTTGTGCCGCAAAGTTGCGCTAGGTTTGCGAACACTCTTCCCGCAAAAAGCGCTTTAGCAAAAACGCGCAAAAATATGGAATCGTGTAAAAGCGCTGGTTAAAGCCAATGTTTTTGTGGGCAAGCTTTATTCCAAATTTGATGTCTGAATATGACGGAAATGAAATCAAATTGTTCAGGGATGCCGTCGCTCCGTCTTTTGCCTTTACTTCGACCGGAACAAGGTTTTCCGCCGTTCGCAAAAAGAAGTCCATCTCCAATTGGGAATTTTCTTTTTTGTAATAGAACAAATCCAAACCTTGCGCGACAAGCGTTTGGCCGATAAGGTTTTCGTAAATCGCGCCCTTGTCCGCGCCAAGGTTTTTATTCTTCCTCAAATCATCGCTGGCCTCTTCGTCAAGGTTGGCGATCAACAGGCCGGTGTCGTGGTAATACATTTTGTATTTTGCCATGTCGTAGTTTCCCTTTAGCGGCAGGCACGCGTCGTTCAGGCAATGGCAAAGGTTCACTACGCCGGCGTCTTTTAGCCAATCCGCGCAGCCGACATATTCGCGGTTGCGGGCGTTTTTGGCGACCTTTGTTATTTGAAACTTTTTATTCTCTTTCGCCAGAAAAACGGGAATATGCCTGTAAATGTTTTTGATTTTAGCCCTGTCCATCCCTTCCGCGTATTTTGAAATGTCCTCTTCGTAGTCAAAGACAAGCTGCCGTTGAATGGAAAGAATGTTTTCGTAAGTTCCGTCTTCCAAGAATTTTTTGATTACGGCGGGCATTCCTCCAAGAACCGCGTATTCGATGAAGCATTCGTTCAGCGTGTTGAATTCCGCTTTTGAAAAAGGCTTTAGCTCCTTTAGGTGGGAGTATATTTCCTCCGAAAAATCGGCCTTGTAGCCTTTTGTCCAAAGAAATTCTTCAAAGTCAACGGAATGCATTAGGACGTCGTTTTTGTAGCCTACGGAATTGGAGGAAATTTTTTTGTAATTTAGGCCCATCATGGAGCCGGAACAAATCACGTCAAAGCGTCCGTCTTCCGCAAAAAATTTTAGGCTTGTGGAGCAGTCGGGGCACTCCTGCAGTTCGTCAAAAAAAATAAGGGTTTCGCGCGGGATGAATTGAAACTTTGGGTTTATGAATGAAATTTTTTTTATGAGTTTGTCTGTGGAATATCCGTCGTCAAACACGCCTTTAAATTCCGGATTGTCAACAAAGTTTATTTCTATGAACGACTTGTAGTTTTTGCCGAATTTTCTGATGGAATACGTCTTTCCGATTTGCCGCGCGCCTCGCACAATCAACGGCAGTCGGTCTTTTGACTGTTTCCAATCTGCGAGAAAGTCATCCATTTTTCGCTTTATTTCTATTGTCATAGTTGGATTATATCACATTTTATGAATAAAATAAAGCGAAATTTACACATTTTATGAACAAAATTTAAGGTTTTTTTCACATTTTTTTTGAAGTATTTCCTTGACTTTTTGGGGTGCCGCTCGTATATTAATAATGAAGGGGTTAGGCTTGCCTCCTAAATAGCGCCGATCGTGGCGCAATCCCCCCCGTTGCGAGCCAGCGAGATGAGCGGACTTTTCTAGAGCGTTCTAGCTCCGGGCAGGCGCCTGAACCGCGCTTAGCCGCTAATATTGCGGGGGGCTCTTTTGAATCTTTTGCGTCGGCTTCTTTTGAGGCCGACGTTTTTTTTGCGCGGCGTTTTGCTTGACAATCAAAAAAAATTCTTTTAAAAAAGTTTTCACTACATCGCAGAATGATGTAGTGAATCGTTATACTGCGCCTAAAGCCAGTCGAATCGCAAACGAGGGCGTTGCGGCTGACGAGGGGTGTGACGATGAATTTTTTTATGGAAGCGGGAGCGTACAAATCCGACTTTTGCAAAATCGCGGAGCGCGTAAGGCAGTCTGATTGTTTGGTTGTCGGCGGCTCTCACAGGGCGGTAGGCTTGCGCCGCGGCGACAATTGCGGCTCGCGGGTCACGGTAGTTTGCCTTAGAAGCGAAATGGCCTTTGCAAAACAAATCGCTTTTGCGAACGGCATAAAGGTCGTTGAAAACGACGCGCTTTCTTTGCTCTTGTTCCGAAATTATTCTGCTGGCGACAGCTTCTTTTTGAATCCAGATGAAATTGAAAATCCGATTATATGGATGCCCGGCAAGGGAATAAAAAAGATTGTAAAAAAATGCGACGCGCTTGTTGTTTGCGGGAATGAATGCGCCGCCGGCTTGCGCTATGACGAAAACACAATGGAAGCCCCGGCTGTAATTTACAAAAGTTTTGACGTCGGATTTTCTAGGCGGCTTGCCGAAGAGAGCAAAGTAAAAGTTGTGGAGAACAATTCCTTTGCAGAGTCATTGATGGGGCGTTGCGCTTTGGATTCCGAAATACCAAGCTGTCTTTTTTGCATGGCCGTCCAAGTTTACAAAGACCTTCCAAAGTACAAAAAGAAATACAAAAAAACTCAGCCTGCGCGAGGGAAGCTCTAAATATTTGCCAGAATTCGGTCAAAGTCGTGTTTTAAGGAGTCGTGGAAGTCTGACATTTTTTTTGACGAATCTCTGATGAACAAATCCGCTGGGTTGATGTTTAGGGCGTTGGCAATTTTTACCATCATGTCGAAAGAAGGCTTTGCCTTGCCCGCTTCTATGCCGCCGATTGTCCCTGTGCCGCACCCGCACAAAACCGAAAGATGGGTCTGCGAGATGCCAGCCTTTTCTCTGTAGTGCTTCATGTTCATGCGGAAAGCGTCCAAATATTTATCCATAACTCTACTGTAATCGAGAAAAAGGTCTAAAATTTAGTTGACTTCGAGAAAATTCGCGCTATAATAGTATTATATCGAGAATTTTAATAAAAAATTCGGGATTTTCGAGAAAAAAAGTCGCTTTGCAAACTGCGTAGGAGGAATAAATGTTAAGAATCATAATTCTGATTTGTTTAATTATTGTTTTGGTTATTTTGAATATAACAGGATGTGTGCGTTCACTTTCCAAAAAGTTAAGTATTAACGGGAAATACGATCTTTTCGTCGTTGTCGTGATTAATTTCGCTGCGCTTTTTGTTATATTTTTATGGTGCCTGCCTGAACCCACCTTAAAAGTGTTGGAATATATTAGTCCAAAAGGGTGGTGATTAACTGAATGTTGTTTGCGCTGATTGCTCGGGCAAAAACTTTTTTGGAAACAAGCGCGCAAGACTTGTGAAAAACGCAGTCATTGCGCGTTGTTTTGCCGTCGTTGACGGTTATATATTCTAAATGTCAAGGAGAAAACTATGGCGTACACAAAACCTCAGGTTATCGCCCAGAACGCTTCTAGCGGAAGCTACGCGGCTGGATGCCCTGCTAACGTACATGACCCAGCACAGGGCGGCACTAATGGAGCGGCAATTTGCAGAAAATGTGAACTTACAGCGTAAGTTGTTCTAATGCAAAAAAACAGGCAGTGAGCTTTGAGGCTTGCTGTCTGTTGAATGCGGGACAAATGATTTCATGGAGGACTATATGGTAAAATCAGTTTTGCTCGTAGGCGGCGTCCCAAATACTGGGAAAACGACCACGCTTAATACTATTTCAAAAAAACTAAAAAAAAATGGGTATGCGCTAATTAAATCTCAAAATACTGGTATGCAAAGAAAGGATAAACTGTATTTTCTTGAAGGGAAAGATTCAAAAGGGAAAAATGTGTCTATTGTCATAAATACAGCGGCTGATGATGTTAAATCAATTAATAATTTTGATGTTTTTTTGCAAGAAAACCCTTGTGACATCATAATAACAGCAATCCGAAGTTTCGGAAAAGAACGTAATGATATTCTCGATGTAATCAAAAAATATATACAAAATGATTGTTTTGAGTTGGAAATTCCCCTTGCCAAAATCACTCAAAGATCGAGCAATAAAAATACAGGAATGAAGTGGTATGAGAATTCTGTGGAAACATTAGCAGAACATATTTTGAAATCAACCCCTTTCAGCTTATAGGATTTTTATGCTCTACCGACAGAAAAAAGATACTTACATTCGAAATTACGACGGAGTGGGATATATCACTTCAACAGGAATTTTCAACGATCGCTGCACGAACGAAAGTGGCACGGTGTTTTTGCGCGCTTTGAGCCGTAAGCCGCATACACTCGACGAACTTGTGGACAAAATAGCGCCGCAGTTTATCGGCGTGGATCGAGACACAATAAAAAAAGACGCGGAAGAGTTTTATGAAACGCTTGTCATCGATGGCTTTATTGTAAAAGGCGAAACAGAAGAAGAACTAAATGCCAAAGACAAAGGTTTTACATACAATGCAGTCCAGCCTAAAACAGCGCGCGAAGATTTTACACCGACAATTCAAAGGGCAGACAGTGACACACAGGAATTTCTGGAAAAGCATTTTAAGGACAAGCCGCATCTTACAAGTTTTCAAATTGAACTTACATCGCGATGCAACGAGCGGTGCGTTCATTGCTATATTCCGCACGACTTGAAACTGTTCGATATTTCGGAGGAGCTTTACTACAACGCGCTTGAGCAACTTTCAAAAATGGGAGTTCTATCCGTCACATTGAGCGGCGGCGAATGTATGTGCCATCCTAAGTTCAAAGAATTTTTGAGGGCTGCAAAAAATTACGACTTTTATGTGAACATCCTTTCAAACCTCACGCTTCTCGATGATGAAATAATTCAGATTATGAAAGAAGGCAATGTTTCAAGCGTGCAGACTTCGCTTTATTCGATGATTCCTGAGCATCATGACGCTATCACGACGGTAAAGGGAAGTTTTTACAAAACCCGCGACAATATTCTCAGATTGATAGAAAACGATTTGCCGCTTCATGTTTCTTGCCCCACAATGAAGGGCAACAAGGACGACTACGGCGATGTTATGAAGTGGTGTCACGAGCATAAAATCCGCGCGCAGACCGATTACATTATGATGGCGGAATTCAACCATGAAACTTCAAATTTGGCCAATCGGCTTTCGGTCGAAGAATGTGGAAAGGTTATTTCTGATATAATTGCTGATGATGAGGATTACAAGAAAGCAATTCTCGCGCCTGATTTTGTCGAACGGTGCAATCAAAATCAATTTAATCCGGAAAGAAGATTGTGCGGAGTTGGAGTTTCAAGCTGTTGCATGGTTGCAAATGGCAATGTTTATCCTTGCGCTGGCTGGCAGGAGATGGTTCTTGGGAACCTAAAAAAAGATACACTTGAAAACATCTGGAACAACAGCGAGAAAATCAAATGGCTGCGTACCTTAAAAATGAAAGACTTAGGAAACGGTGAATGCTGCAAGTGCGACAAGGCTGCTTTTTGCGCCCCTTGTCTGGTTCGCAACGCAAATGAAAGTCCAACGGGCAATCCGCTTGAAATAAACCGTCATTTTTGCGCTGTGGCGGCAAAAAACAAGCAGCTTGTCTTGGAATGGAGAAAGTCTTTGCTAGCGGGGAGTAAAAATGATTGATTGGCATGTGCATACAGGTCAGTGGCATGAAATTTATTGTGAGCCTGAGTTTGTTGTAAAGGTTTTGAAGGCGACTGGAACCGAGGAGTTTTGGTTTTCTTCAACTACATCGGGGCGTTTATGTAAAGAAAGCGTTAAGGTAAAAGATGATATTGAGGCGCAAAAAACGCTGCCCACGGCGCGAGAGCTTTACGAGTTTATTCGAGCGGAAATTTCTACTGCCTTGGATGTTGCCAATAAAATCGGAGCAAAGGCGCATCCATTATATTGGGTGGTTCCAGAAGTTCATTTTTCTGACGTAGCAAATGTTGAGAGCGCTATGAATGATTTGCCTTATGAAGGTTTTAAACTTCATCCGCGTGCCAATGTCTGGGATTTGTCTGATAAAAAGACTGCGGCTTTAGCAGAAGAAGTTTTTTCTTATGCGGAAAAGAAAGACAAGATGATTTTGATTCATTGTGGGCCTGACCCGTTTGAGCTTCCGACACTTTTTGAAGATTATATAAAGCGTTATCCTAAAGTTACAGTTCAACTCGCGCATTGTCGCCCATTGGAGGACACGCTGTATATGCTTAAAACATATCCCAATACGGTTTGTGATACTGCCTTTGTTTCTGCTGAAGATCAAAAGCGTTTGCGCGACGAGGGCTTCACCTCTAGAATTCGTTATGGAACTGATTTTCCGATAACTTATTATTTTGCAAAAATGCCTGACCATAATCCGGCAGAGGAAGAACTTATAGAGTTCTTAAAACTGTCGTAAGGAGGCGCCGCTATGGCAAATTATTATTGTGAATATTGCGGAAGGAAATTTGCTGCAATTTCTGATATGACTTGGTTGTCTTGCAACAGGCATCCAGACGGAGCCAATAAAGGCAAGCACAAGTTTTATGAAGGGGCTGAAAAGGACTTTTATTTTTGCAAATATTGCGGAAGAAAGTTTTCGTCAATTTCTGATATGACTTGGTTGTCTTGCAACAGGCATCCAAACGGAACGAATAAAGGAAATCACGCTCCCGCATTATAAAGAATTACAAAAACAGAGGACACAATGACCGACCTAAAATCCCAAGTCGAAGAACACCGCAAGGCGGGTGATTTAAAAGAATTTTGTCTCAATTTGCATGAGCGCGATGAAAACGATTTTTATATCGTTTGCAAAAAGTTTCTTTCCTACGCTGAAATAAAGGAGATTATTGTTCCGATGTACAAGACGATAATTGAAGGCTGTAGGAAGGACGCAAACCTTTTTGAGAGGCTTTTTACCAAGTTGCGTACAGGAACGTTTTCGGACGAAGACGATGATTGCGTTTGGATTAAAGATTGCGACGAGCAATTGGATAATGTGTTTGAGGAGCGCTTTTATGATGTCGTTCTTTTGCCTAATTTAACGGTGGAAGAAAAGAAAGAGATAAAAATCTTGCAGCATTTTAGATTGTGCGAAGAAATCTTTGCCGATGATGACAGCTATCCCGGCCGCTCGGAATACCTTGAAGAAGTTTATGATTATTGCGCGAGACTAGCAATTTCTCCTGACGAATCCAGCAATCACAAGCTTTTTGTTTATTTGCTTTCATATTTGGATGATGAAAATCGAGCGGCTTTTGACAAGGAAATAGACAAAAGAATAAACGCAGGTTGAAATTCATCCTTACTACAAGCAAATCGTCATGTAAATCGGAATATACGTAACGCCCGCGTCTTTGTCGAAAAGCAAATCTTTGGTGTAAATTACAAAGCGCTCGCGTTTTCTTAGCTTGTATTTTTTCATAAAGCAGTCGATTGATTCATGCTGCTTGTAGCTGGAAGACTTGACTTCCAGGGGAATGACTTTTTTTTCTTTGACAATCAAAAAATCAACCTCGTATTTTTGTTCGGTGCCGTTCTTTTTCTTTTTGTATAAAAATTCGTGAAAGTACAAATCGTAGCCGCGCGCGCGAAGCATTTGGGCGACCATGTTTTCAAGTATCATGCCAAGGTTTGTTCCCAATTTGTTAAATATGAGTTTTCTGTAAATTTCGCCGTCAGTTTCTTTTGAGTTTTTCATTATCTGGGTGACCAAGAGGCCAGTGTCTCCCATAAACATCTTAAAATTTGAAGAGTCTGCAAAAAGCTCAAGGGAAAGCTCCGGATTTGTCACGTTCTTGCAGCAGTTTGCTATCATGGAATCGCCCAAAAATTTTATGGAACGGACATAGTTTTTGTAGCGCGCGTTTTTGTCAACCATTGAAAATTTAAAAAGAGAATTGTGGTTGGATAGCTGTTCCGCCAAAGTGGAAAAAATCGCGGAAGTTTTTTCCGTGTTCTCGTCGTCGTATTTTT
Source organism: Treponema sp. (assembly GCA_024689365.1). Classification (GTDB taxonomy): domain Bacteria; phylum Spirochaetota; class Spirochaetia; order Treponematales; family Treponemataceae; genus Treponema_D. The sequence goes on from JAILDQ010000127.1 coordinate 9,776, forward strand.
CCAAGTCCTCTTCGTAAAGAGTGAGGATGGAACGCTTTACCGCGTCGATTTTTGTGTAAGTTTGTTTTTCGACAAACGCCGCCACCGCTTGCGGCATTCCGCCAACGGCAAGATAAGTCCTGAAGGTTTGCATTATTTTTCTATGGAGCGCGTCGCCAAAAGGCTTGCGGCTTTCAAAGCGCTCTTTGATTGCCTTTGCGGTAACGGTGTCTCCAAGCGCCCACAAAAATTCTTCAAAATCCATAGGATACATCTTGCGCCTGTGTTCCTCTGACGGAATCAAAATCTGAGCGCTTTTTTTCTTTATTGTAATAAGAGAGCCGGTTTCTATGTAGTCAAAGCGGCCGTCTTGCACCAAGTATTTTATCGCCTGTCGCGCTTGCGGAAAAAGTTGAATCTCGTCAAGGATTATCACGCTTTGCCGCGGAACAAGTTCCTTTTGCTTTAAGACGAACAAATTGTTAAAAAAAACGTCCATGTCGGAAAGGTTTTCCACGAATAAATTTTTTACGTCGGAATTTTCTTTTGCAAAATCCAGGAGAATGTAGTCTTTGTATTCGTTTTTCGCAAACGCTTCGGCAATTGTGGATTTTCCAATGCGGCGAGCCCCTTCTATAAGCATGGCGTTTTTGCCGGCATAAGTTTTTTTCCACTCCAAAAGCTCTTCGTAAAATTTCCGCTTAAATTCCATAGTTGCATTATACAATGCCTTCCCGAAATTTGCAAATGTTTTTAGCCTTTTTTTCACGAATTTTGAAAATCTTTTTATGCGGAAATTCACGAAATTTGCAAATCTTTGGGGTCTACTGAAAACTTTTTCGATTTTTGCAAAAGTTTTCAGTAGGACATTTTTATACTGGTTCTGGAAAGATACATAAAACAGATCCGCCCGTTTTACTAAATAAACCGTATTAAAGTCATTACGGGATTCGCCGCTACGGAAAGTCAGTTGTCCTTGAACAGATTAAGGACGAAAATTTAGGTGATGGAAGAATTGTAAAATTTGCGCTATAATCAATTTAGGGCGCTTTTATGTTCAACAAATACGGGCTGAAAATTTTCAATTACGAGGCGGCTTCCATTTATGGGCGCGATGACGGAGTGAAGGAATCCTATTACAAAAAGGAGGCGCTCTTTGCCAACAGCCTGTTCAGTGAATTTTTAGAAAGCAACGGGCTAAAAAGAGGCTGCGTCAAAAACGGCAAATGGAAAAACGACAAGGACGGCGGCTGGACCCGAGACATAATCGGCGTTAATTTTACATTTAACTATAAGGACGACAAAAACAAGGGCGGCTCAAAATCGCGCGAGGAATTGCGAAGGCTTTTTTATGCAAATGGCCTTGCCATAAAATATTCCGACAAAGAAATAAAATACAAAATGCTTTACCGCACGGCGGGCAAGGCAAAAGAAGGGTCTTGCGTTTTTATCTGCGAGCGCCTTTACAAAAAGGCCTTGGGCTTTTTGCGAATGGACAAGCCCGAGCTTTTAAAAGAAAAGTCCAAGTTGGTCGAGCTTGCCGCGTATCAAGCGCTTGCCGCAAGCGGCATCGTCGGAACGGTCGCCATTGACCCAAAAAAGATTCTTGTAATAGATGACGTTGAGTCTTTTTGCGCAAGAAATGTAGTGTCTGTTTCCGAACTGATAAAAGCGCTTGACGGCGGCGCTCATAAAGGCGCGGCGGAAAACTTTGAGCGGACGGCAAAAGTGTTCAACGTTATCTTTGACGGCCAAGCGCTGATTGACCGTTTGATTTTTGAGCGCTCAAAATTTTTTGACGAGAAAGAAAAGCCTAACGGCTTCATTCTTTTGCGCCAGCGTTTTTTTAAGGCCGCCGCCTTTTGCGTCGACATCCAGCAGTTCTTTAAGGATTATTGTTTCGACCATAAAAAAGATTATGACACTTTTACCGTTCAAGACAGGTGGGGCAGAAAGCTTTTTGCAAAAAACGTTCAGCTTATAACCACGCAAAACGCGGCGAAGTGGACAAAGTTTGGCGACAGCCTGCGGGACTTTGAGCATTGGCAAGAACAGGTCGCGCAAAGCGGTTCATTCTTTGGCATCGTAAAAACGGCGCATAAAAGCAAGCAGGGCGACTTCCAGCGCATGTCATACCAAATGGTCAACGCGCTTGAAAGCGACGTCTTTTTTATGCAGAATGTCGCCGGCTGCTCTTTGGATTATGTTAAGCGCTTGAAGACCGCGGACACTGACTTGATTCTTGACAGGACAAAAAGAGTTGAGGACAACGACTTTATAAAATTTTTGGCCTATCGCTCAAATTTTTACAATGATTGCGACCTTCTTGTGGAGCTGTGCAAGCGCAACAGGCAATTCTTTTGCTGCGATTATTTTAGAAAAAGAAAAAAGGCCATGCTTAGCGACTATGTCAACCATGAATTAAGGGCCGGAAGAATAATTCAAAACGCCGACAACTTGGTCATCGTGGGCTCTCCTTACGCCATGCTTTTGGCTGCGGCGGGCGACAACCCCTTTGACGATCCCATGTTCAAGGCGGAATCAGGGCCAAACGCCGCGATACAATGCTACACAGAGCGCTTTGCGGACGGAGATGAGCTTGCGGAATTTAGAAGCCCCTTTAATTGCCGCAACAACTTAGGCTTTTTGCGCAACGTTCATCCGCCCAAAAAAATAAAAAAATATTTTGAAGGATTTGGCGAGCAAATAATCGCGGTGAACATGTTTGGAACGGACTTCCAGGCGCGCAACAACGGTTCCGACCAAGACAGCGATTTTATTTATGTCACCGGCCAGAGCGACATCGTTGCTTGCGCCAAAAAATTTTACAAGGAATATCCGACAATCGTAAACGACATTCCCGAAAATGAATCTGACGGCAAATCAAAGTCTGCGGCCGATGTTGACATAAAACTTGCAGCGGCAAAAGACACGATAGGAAAAAGCAGCAACTTGTCGCAGTTGTGCTTGACTTATTCATATAATAACCCGCAAAAAAGACAAGAGCTTGAAAACTATGTGTGCATTTTAAGCGTCTTGGCGCAAATTGCCATAGACGAGGCCAAGCATGATTTTGACGTTGACATTAAGAAATTGATGGGCGAAATTCGCGGCTGTGTTGTCGGGGAAAATAAAAAAATCTATCCAGACTTTTGGAATGTCATTTGGGAGCGCAACGGAAAAGAGGCTCATCCAGAAAAAATCGACCATGCGCTGGGCTGTCCGATGAATTACGTTTACAATCTTGATTTTGCTGACGGAAGAAGCGCTCGCGGAAGCAAGGGGCTTGGCCTTGAAGAATTTTTTGTTCAGCAAAAAAAGGAGGGCGCCTCCAATCGAAGGACTCCCAAGGAAATCAAAGCCATTGAAAAAATAATCGAAGCCTTTGGCCTTGAGGAACTAAAAAGCGTCGCCATGGATGACGGCGATGACGACAAGGATGACGAGCAGGCGCGTTTGCGCTTGGACTTTGAAACAATGCTAAAAGATGTTCGCGCCGTTTGCCCGCGTCCTAGCGCCGCCATTTGTTCCGCCTTGATAGACCGGGCCTTTTGCATAACGGCTGGACAAAAAAGAAACTCTGCGACAACAAAACGAAAGACTGACAAAAACAAGTCGCTTTTGCTAAAGGTTTTATATACGCTCAACCCGGCCGGCGTCTTGTCTTGCTTTAAAAAACAGTGAAATTTCAGCGCGCTTAATTTGATTGCGGCGGGATTATCTATTGTAATTCTATACAATATAAGAAAATAGTATTACGTGGGTTGCCTATTTGCAGGTCGGCTAATGACCCCGTAAAATTCACAAAAAAATCTTCTCAAAAATTTCACTACATCACAGAATGATGTACTGAATCTTTACAATGAACACAAAGCAAACGCTTTTAAGGAGGGTGTTCTTTGGAATCGCTCGGCATTTATTTCAATCAAATCAATTCAATTCCGCTTTTGACCGCGGAGCAAGAAAAAGTTTTGGCCGCAAGGGCCAAGAGCGGCGACAAGAGCGCGATTGACGCGTTGGTTGTCTCAAACTTGCGCTTTGTGGTCAGTGTGGCCAACGCCTACAAAAATTATCTCAAAGACGAAAGTCTAAAAGTCGAAGACCTCATCATGGAGGGCAACGTCGCCCTTATGACCGCCGCGCAAAAATTCGATCCGTCAAAGAACGTTCGCTTTTGCACCTACGCTGTTTGGTGGATTAAGAACGCCATCTATAGGGCCTTGTCCAAAAAAATCAAAACGTCTTCGTGGACAGCCGCGCGGCTTGACGTTATTTACAAAGCAAGCGAAGAGGATGACGCGCAGCCGCTCATAAATTACTTTCCCGATGAAAAGTTTCTTGGCCCCGAGCGGCTTGCGGTCAACGCTAACATGGTGGAACTTGTCGACGCCGCGCTCGCCGTGTTAAAGCCAAAGGAGCGGGAGGTCATAAAATGCCGCTTTGGCTTTGACAACGGTGAATGCATGACCCTTCAAGAAATTGGCGACAAGCTGGGTCATACCAAAGAGGGCATAAGGCAAATCGAAAAAAGCGGCTTGAAAAAGCTTAGAAAAGAATTTGTCTTAGTGGCGTAAGAAAAAGGAGGAAGTTATGATGACACAGTTTGAATTTGACCAGGCCGTTGAATGGTGGACAAAAGCCGCCGAAAGTTTGGCGCGCGCCAAGTTCCGCGTCTCCGCCGATCAAGACGCTTTTCCCGCGCAGTTGGCGCTAGGTCTTTCCTATCACAAGGGCGACGGCGTTCCTAAAGACGAAGCGAAGGCCGTTGAGATTTGGTCAAAGGTTGACGCCTTTTGGCCGAAGGCCTATTGGCAAAAGAGGCGCTAGACGCCTTTGGCGCTTTGCAAGAGTCCCCCGCCAATCGGCGGGGTGGGCGGTGTATAGACAGTTCGGCGACTTTAATAGCGCCGATTTATGGGACAAAAAAGGAGTGTCTGAATGACAAAAGAGACTTCCGCTATGAAAGCGAAAAGGGCGTTGCAGGCTGCCGCGTATGCTTATAACTTTTGGGCTAGGAACGGAAATGTTGAAGAGTATGTGGTTTTGGAGCAGCTTGATTATTTTTGCAATCAATTAAGGAAAGAGGACAAGCTTAAAAAGGTTTTGGAGTCATACATTTCGCTTATGGTGAAATTTGGCCGCATTACTCCATTTGTCGCAAAAAAAGGCTGCGAGGCCCCTTTCCACCCCCGCGCCTTTCGCTTGGAGCGCAGTTATGAGGAAGACAAAAAAATCGCCGAGGAATATTCTAGGGGCACGATTGGCTTGTATTCAGAAATGGATGTCGATATTTGCCGCGCTTATTATTTTGGCCACAAAATTCATTCCGACTGTGACCTTGCCGTTACGCAGATTATCGCGGCGACGTTTTTTGGCGCCAAGCTTCCTCAAACAGAAAGAGAAATGGACTCCCCGCCGCTAGAACGGATTGACGAAAAAATAGCGAAAGTCTCCAGGTCGTTTGATGAAGTCAAGTTCCTAAAAGACGCGATGCGCTTGAGCGAAGAAGAAGCCGCGTTTTTGCAAGCCGCCTATTCAGCCAAAGAAAACGAATTTGTGGAGTATCTTTTTAAACGAGAAGATACAATTGTGAATCTATGCAGGGTTTGCGACATGGACTATTGGCAAGGAAAGTGTCTTTTGCGCGCCGGAGAAAAGCTTGTGGATTACGGCTTGATGAATCTCGACGGAACGATTCCAGAGTGTGTTGTGTGGGCTATCAAAGAGCAAAGCCTTGACGCGTATTTTCGCGATGTTCTTTCAAAGCAAAAAGTTGACGACGCCTTTGACTTGGATTCCTTCGCCGTTGACAAAAAGGCCAAGCAAAACCTTGCCTTCTTCTTGAAAGGAGACGTTCCCGCCAACTTGCTTTTGTACGGAAGGCCCGGCAGCGGTAAGACTGAGTTTGCAAAGGCTTTGGCAAAGGCGTATGGTTTGGACGCGTACGTTTACAAGAACGAGACTGAAGTTTCCCAAAAGGAAGACGAAGGCTTTCATTCCCTCTCGCGCTTGAATTGCCTTTTGTCGTTTGAAAAGAAGAACTCTGTGATTATCGTTGACGAAGCCGAAACTCTTCTTAAAACAAGAAGCTTTATGGGAACGAGCCTTGCGCAAAAGGGCGCGGTGAACCAAATGCTGGACAAGAACAACAACAAGGTTATTTGGATCCTGAACTACACGTGCGAGTTGGACGAGTCAACCAAGCGCCGCATGACTTATTCCGTAAGGTTTGACGGAATTGGTGACGAGGCTATGCGCAAAATAGCCAAGTCCGAGCTTGAAAAGGCGCAAGTGAACGAGGCCTTGCGCAAAAAGGTTGTCGCCTTGTTTTCCAAATACAAAGTGACCGGGGCCAGCGTAAAGAACGTTGTAAAGACGTTAAAGACCTTTGCCGCGGGCGAAATGACTAAGGCGCAAGAGAAGGAGGCTTTTGCGCTTGCGGAAGACGTTCTAAAAGCAAACTCAACCTTGGTCTACGGAATGGAAAAGAAGAAGAACGGCGGCGATGTGTGCGACCAGTATTCAGAGACCGTCCTGAACACTTCCGTTCCCGCGGACAAAATCGTCCAAATGATTAAGAACGCGGCCGCCTTTGACAAAAAGCGCAAGAACAGCAGAACCGGAATCCGAATCTTGCTTTACGGATTGAGCGGCGCCGGAAAGACTGAGTTTGTAAAATACATCGCCCAGAGCCTGAAAAAGAATGTTGTCCTAAAACGAGCCAGCGACATTCTTGACTGCTGGCTCGGAAGCACGGAAAGGAACATCAAGGAAGCGTTTGAGAAAGCGGATGTCAAGAACTCAATCTTGTTCTTTGACGAGGCCGACAGCTTCTTTTCAAATCGCGCCGACGCCACGCACAGCTGGGAAAGGACGCAAGTCAACGAGTTCCTTGTGCAAATGGAAGAGTTTGACGGCCTTTGCGTTTGCGCCACAAATCTAAAGGACATTATGGATCCCGCGATGCAAAGGCGCTTTCACATGCTTGTCGAGTTCAAGCCCCTAAAGGAGGAGGGCGTAAGAACTCTGCTCAAGAATTACTTTGGAAACCTTGACTTTACCCAAGAGCAAGTGGACGCCATAACCCGCTGGCAGAGCGCCACTCCCGGCGACTTCGCCCAGCTGTATGGCCGCATCCGCTTTATGGATGCCGCCGCCGTCAACTCGGACTTTGTCGTCGACGAGCTGCAGCAAATCCAAAAGGAAAAGTCCTTCTTGGTCAACGGAAAAGTCGTAGGCTTTTGCGCATAAAATAAAATGCGCTTTTATCCACTGCATCACAAAACGATGTAGTGGATCGTTACAATGTTCTTAAAGCAAACAGGTCAAAAGGAGGAAGCAATGACACAGGCAGAATTTGACGCGCTCAAGCAAAAGGCTGAGGGCGGAAACGCCCGCGCGCAAAATGAATTGGCCAGGCATTATTGGTATGGCAAGTTTGTTGAAAAAGACTTTGGCAAGGCCGTCGAATGGTGGACAAAGGCTTGGCAAAACGGCGACGCGTGCGGAGCGTTCAATCTTGCCATGGCCTATTATTTGGATAAAGGCGCAAACAAAGATTGCGCCAAGGCTGTTGAATGGTGGACAAAAGCCGCCCAAAAAGGCAATAGGGGCGCCTGCCACTATTTGGGCAGGGCGTATTGCAAGGGCGAGGGTGTGGAACAAGATTACGCCAAAGCCGTTGAATGGTGGACAAAAGGCGCGGAGAAAAACGACTCGATTTCCATGGCTAGTCTTGGCACGGCCTTTTATTTGGGGCATGGCGTTCCTAAAGACAAAGCCAAGGCGGTTGAGTGGTGGACAAAGGCCGCCCAAAAAGATGAAACCGCCAAAAGCGTCGCTTCCGCCGACAGCTGGAAGAGAAGGGCGGACAGGGGCTGCGTCTTTAGCCAGACGGAGCTTGGCTGGATTTATTATAAGGGCGAAGGCGTGGAACAAGATTATTCCAAGTCTGTCGAATGGTGGACAAAGGCCGCGGAACAAGAATTTTATCCGGCGCAATTCGGGCTTGGATGGGCGCATTACAATGGCAACGGCGTTCCAAAGGACCAAGACAAGGCCATAGAATTGTGGTCAAAGGCTGACGCGTATGCGCCATGCGTTTTTGGATCTTTCGGCAAATGACAACGGCGCCCGGTTGCGGTTTTGGCGCGGCCGCAATCGGGCGGTATTCCGCGCGCCGCAAACAAAGGAGGTTCTTATGGCAAAAAAAACAGAAATTCTGAAATATCAAAAAGAACTATTGCAAGTTAAGGAACTTTTCAAACTAGATGTTAAAATGAGGAAGTGTTTAAAAGATGGCAATGTTATAAGAATCATTCATCTTCTTGAAAAATGGAGAAAGCAGAATGATTTGAATGGATATATGGAAGCTTGGAGAGTGACAAAAAGCAAGTCTTATTGGATTGCGTATTCTTTGTTGACGGATGAAGAAATAGAATCTCTGCATTCATACCAGTATCGAAATATCGTTCATAATTTTATCAATACAATAGTTCTAAAGGCAAAAGAAACAGGTAAATTAAATGATTGCTGTGAATCAATTAGGAAACATCGCGTTCATGAAAATAAAATCTTCATTGACCTGATTAAAAAATCAGCTGAATTAACGGAGAAAGAAAAAACTGAAATTTTGAATTTAGACAAATTGACTGAATCTCAAAATTATGATGACCATCAAATTTTAAGCGATGCCGTTGAATATTATTATTCGAGTGATTTAGCGGAGAGGGGGATATTTAAAAATTTTAAGGAATACGATTTAGATTTTTGTATATGCCAAGTTGAAGTTACGCGTAAGATCGGTGACGATATAAATGAACTGCTTGAATATACCCGTGTAATGCGGTACAACTTTGAAGAGCCAGCGCCTTGCCCGTATCCTCTTCCAAAGCAGGCGGACGAAGATGTTATGGTTCAATGCTATGCATTGTCAGAAAAAGAATTGGATGAATATATTAATTATGCATATGAAAGTTATCTTGCCGACGCTTTGTCTGCAAAAGCGATTTTAGCAAATAAAAATATCAGTTTTATTAAGCGGCTTTTAGAGAGTGAAGAAAAAGAATTTGAAAGTTTAATGAAAGAAATTAATGTAAAACCATCGGAGAAGGCGGGCGCATGACAAAACAAAAATCCGCGGTGACGCTGGCCACGCCGCTGACATTGGAGGCGGCGGAAGACGGCGTCAAAATCAAGTTTAAGAACATGGCGAAAGGCTTTGTCGCTTGCTCGATCAACGGCGGGGATGGCGGCTGCAAAAAAATCGAGGCCGGCTCCACGCGGACGATAACGCTAAAACGCGCGGGCGATAAGGCGGCCTTTTACGGCGTAAACGACACGTACTATAATTGGAATGGAAAGAGCTATGTTTACAGCAACATCGCGTGTTCCGCGCCCTGTTATGTTTATGGAAACATAATGAGCCTTGTCTCTTGCGTTGACACATTTAAAAGCGCGAAAAAACTTTACGCTTCGCAGACATTTTACGGACTTTTTAAGGACAACGCTTTTATAATGAACAAAAGGGGCGCGGAGCTCTTTTTGCCCGCCACGACGTTGGCTTCTGAATGCTACAGGTATATGTTCTGCGGTTGTACAGGATTGACAAAGGCGCCCGCGCTTCCGGCAAAAAAACTTGCGGACAACTGTTACGGCTTTATGTTCATGGGCAGCGGGCTAAGGACGGCGCCGGATCTTCCCGCAAAAAGGCTTGAACCCTGGTGCTACAACCACATGTTCTTTTGCTGCGACGAGCTTCAAAAGGCGCCCGCCCTGCCGGCCACTAAACTGGCGGAATGGTGCTACCACAAAATGTTCGGCTATTGCTTTAGCCTAAAAACTCCGCCCGTTCTTCCGGCTCGCATTTTGGAATTCGGCTGCTATGTCGGAATGTTTGAGCATTGCGTTAGCCTTAAAAGGGCGCCGAAGATAACGACTGACGTTGTCCGCGTTCCAAAAGATTGGGATGACGATGAAAGTTCGGCGTGGGGGCCAAAGGTGACGGAGCGCTTTTGGCAGCATTGGTTTTACGTTGATTATTATTGCTGCGACAAAATGCTGGACGGAACAAAGTTTTCTGGCGACGGCGGCAAGTGACAAGCGCCGCGCCGTGTTGTTTGAAAATTCCTCGATTGCGCGCTAAAATATAATGGAAGGGAGCAAGTATGCCTCAAAAGAAAGTCGATTTTATAATAAAGACGCAAGGCGGCAAGAATGTCCTTCGCCGCTACAAGGGCTCGGACGCGGTTGTTACAGTTCCTGACTGCGTTGAAAAAATCGGGGACTTTGTTTTTGCCGACGACATCGAGTCCAACGAAACGATAAAGAAAATCATCGTTCCCGATTCGGTAAAAGAAATTTCTTGCGACGCTTTTTCTTATTGCGAGGCGCTTGAGGAAATCCGCTTTCCAAATGGAATGGAAAAGTTTGACATAAACTTTGGCCATTGTCCGTCCGTGGCGCAAGTGACGATTCCCGACAGCGTGACGCAAGTGGCAAACCTTTGCTCTTCCAAAGCGCTAAAGAAAATCAAGGTCGGCCCCAACATTGTAGCGGTTCATTTTTCCGTCTTTAAAAAAGGAAAGATGCTGGCCATGACGCCCAAGACCGTGGCCGACATTCTTTGCGCAAATCCGGCCTACGAGCTTTTGGACGGCTTTGTGGTGAACAAAATTCACAAGACGCTTTTGTTCAGGCTGAACTTTGACAAGTCGAAAGTCCACGTTCCCAAAGGAATCGAGACAATAGCGCCAAACGCCTTTTACGACTTTTATCGGCGCACCGCGCTTGCAAAGGATATGGCGCCGCTGGAAAAAGTTGTTATTCCTGCGAGTGTAAAGAAAATCTCGCGGGTGGCTTTTATGGGCTGCGAGAACTTAAAGGACGTTGTCTACGGAGGCATGTCAAAAAATCTGCAAGTTGACTCTTGGGCTTTCTTTATGTGTCCATGCTTTCACAATGACGGCCGCGAAATAACTTGCAAGGACAAGCCAAAGGCCAAGCCCAAAAAGTTGACAAACCTAAAGCTTGAGCGAATCGGAATAATCCACCGCAAAATCAAGGCGGGCGGCTTTCCAACTTTGGAGGAACTGCGGCGCGCGTGCTCTGATGATCTTCGCATGAATTTTGGTTCGGCCACGATAAACCGCGACATTGAATTTTTGCGAACCCGCTTTTACGCGCCCTTGGAATACGATTACTACGAAAAAGGCTACTATTACGACCAAGAATTTTCTCTGAGCCTTGACTAAGGAGGGAGAGTGAAAAACGATTACGAAAAAATTAACGCGGCGATTGATTTTATGGAAAAGCGTATTGAGGATAGAAAACTCGGCGTTCCGCTTACGCTGGAAGCGGCGGTGACCGGCGCGCAAGTGACGTTTCTAAACAACGCCGAAAGGCCCGTCTACTACGCGCTGAACGGCGGCGAGCGGATGCAAATCCAAACCGCGGACGAAAAGACCGTGACGCTTGAAGCCGTCGGAGACACGGTCGCGTTTTACGGCGACAACAAAAGCTATGTCCGCGACGTTTGGAACGGCGACGAATGCGAGACTCGTTACAGCAACATCGCTTGTTCCGCTCCTTGCTATGTTTACGGAAACATTATGAGCCTTGTTAGTTCGGAAAACTTTGAGCGGGAAAAAACGCTTGAGGCCGATTTTGCGTTCGCCTCTTTGTTTATGAACAATGAGAATGTCAGGAGCAAAAAAGACATGCCGCTGCTTTTGCCCGCGATGGCCTTGACGGACAGTTGCTATAAATTTATGTTTTGCGGCTGCTCTGGACTGACTGTCGCTCCTCGGCTTCCGGCGGAAAAACTTGCGGAGGCGTGTTACTCAAACATGTTTCGCGGCTGCAAAAGCCTTCAAAGCGCGCCGGCGCTTCCCGCAACGGAATTGAAGGCGTGGTGCTACAGCCAAATGTTTTTGGACTGCGAAAATTTAGCGTATCCGCCAAAGCTCCCAGCCCAAAAATTTGCCGAAGGTTGCTATGCAAGAATGTTCGTTGGTTGCGCAAGCCTCGCTTACAAGCCGCAGCTTCCGCAAGAGATGATTAATCCCTTCACTTTTTACGATTCCATGTTTGACGGATTTAAAACTACACAAACGGAAAATCCAAACGATTTCTTTGACCGCTATGTTTCGAGCGACGGCGCGGACGGAAAAGATTACGGCTACGGAGAGCGCTACGAATACGGCGTAATCGACCAAGGCTCGGCTGCTAACGGCGCGGCGATTGTATTTATAAAGCCGGGGCTCGGCGGAACGGTTTTTGGCCATCAGAACAAGTATCTTGAAATTGCAAAGGCATTGAATAGAAAGTTTCATTGCCCCGTGATTTGTTCCGCCAACAAGGACTCGGAGGGCCTTTCCGGCGACATGAAATTTGTAAGCGACTACGCCATGTCGATGGGCCTTGAGGATTGGAGCGTGTATTACTTTGGCCACTCTAACGGCGCCCTGCGCGGCTTGCAAGAGGCGCGCAAGTTCCCAAAAATCCAGCGCGCGCTTTTGGTCAATCCGCCCTTGATGATGGACTTGCACAAGTCAATTTTAGGGGTAAGGGAATTTTCCGGCCAAAGCATGCGCCTCGTTGTCGGAAGCAAGGACCCGTCCGCCGACATCGCAAGCCAGTTTTCTGAACTTAGCGGCGAGCGTTTTGCGGTGGAAATCCTGGACGGCGTTGACCACAACTTTACGGACGCGCAGGACCTCTTTGCCTCGCTCCCGCAAAAATTGTTTGAGTGATTGTTAGAAAATATAATATTCATAGGAGAAGAAATTATGGAAAAGATGGAAGTCGGCAAAAAGTATCTTAAACAAGTCACTGTAGGCGGTAAGAAAGTTGAAAGGTGGGTGGTTCTTAGCGCATTAACCGAATATGACTCAAATGGGAAAAAGATTTATTACAAGGACGTTAAAGGAAATGAATGTTGGCATGAATACGACGCAAACGGAAAATTGATTCATTTCAAGCGTTCTGACGGAACGGAATATTGGTCTGAATACGACTCAAATGGGCATGAGATTCATAGAAAGCATTCTTACGGAACGGAGTGTTGGAGTGAATATGATTCCAACGGAAATTTGATTCATTACAAGGATTCCCATGGGTTTGAGCAGTGGCATGAATATGACGCGAAAGGAAATGGAATCCATTGCCGGGATTCTGACGGATTTGAGTCTTGGCAAGAATATGATTCAAATGGAAATTTGATTTACGCCAAGAATTCTAAAGGATTTGAGATTTGGCACGAATACGACATAAAAGGAAATGAATTTCACTACAAGAATTCTGGCGGAATGGAATGTTGGTATGAATATGACATAAATGGAAAAAGGATTCATGAGAAAATCTCCGACGGACATGAATGGTGGTCGGAGTATGATGAAAATGGGAATGAGATTTATAGAAAGAATTCTGATGGAGAAGAATATTGTTATGAGTACGAGTTCTACGATGACGGTAAAATAAAGGTTCTGTATCACTTTACCCCAACGAAGGCCGAGTGACTTGCCTCCGCCTTTGCTTTGCGTTTACATCGCAGTTTCTTCTACAGCGTTTTTTAGGGTGTAAATATGGAGAGGAAAAATATGAAAGAGTATTACATTGATAATTGGAATTCGATGGTTATTCCGAATGAAACAGAAAATCTGGAAAAATTAGTTTCTGATTTTTATAAAAGTGATGTTCAATTTAAATACGCTGGAAAGCAAATACAGTTAGATATTGAAGATTCATTTGTATTTAATAGACGTGATATATGTAAAATATTATTCGGTGATTTCGATAACTTACAATATCCGTTAATGGAAAATGTGTATGCTTATATTGTTCCAAATGGAACTACACATGTTCAATATACATTTGCGGAAAATGATTCATATACGAAAAAATTATATATCCCATCCACTGTAAATTGGTTTTATATAAATTACGACATTCCTGGATCTAAAAAAATTACGGATAATGTTTGGGTGGAAGTAGTTCCTGAAAATCCATATTTTTATTCAGAAAATGGAAGCGTATATAAAAAGGATACAAATGAATTAGTCTATTTTTATCAGAAATCAATTGCGCCTTCAAAAACGGGGAAGATAAAAGTTAGAAACCTGAACGGAACTTCTGATAATTCTTGTAAATGCGATGAGTATGGTGTTCGTAGTTGGCTTTATCATTGGACAAATTTTAATCCTGCTCAATCATATTTGCCAGAAAATTGTCCATGTTGCCATAAGAAAATATCAGATTGGACTGATGAAATGGTTGGAGCTCATGTACAGAAAGAAAATGACAGCCGTTGGTATATCATTCCATTATGCAAAGAATGTAATTCAAAAAGTTCTGATGAAACATTCGAAGTTGAAGATATTGGTCTTGCATGGGCAAACACAAGCGAAACTTGTTTGAAGTATAAAAACAGGCATCAGTTTATAAAAGATTATTTGTCTTTGAATAAGAAATAAAGCATAACATGCTTTTCAAACTCCGACACGCGGTCAGGCCGCGTTCGGTTTAAAGCGCAATATGATGACGACGGAGTAAAAATTTTTTATGATTCAGGAGAACGAATATGTTTGACGGTGGTCCAGAGACAAAAAATGAAAAAATCATTTACGAACGTTGGCGAAAAAGCGGTTTTAAATGGACTCCGGAAAACACAAAGCGGATAATCGAAGTCATAAACGGCATAGATAAGAAAGTCAACCAAATGTATGACGCGGTTCTTAAAACAAAAAAATTCTTGGACGCGCAAAACATTCCCGACGCTGTAAAAAAGGATTACGATATTGTGGCCGACTTGACGTATGAGCGCTGGGAAGGCGGCATTCCGACCGCCGATTCCGAAACGCTAAAAATGCTTTATGACGCCACATCGTGGAAGGCCATGCCGCGCGTTCGCGCCAGCTCCGACAGAATGCCGACCCGCTCCAGAGCGCTTTACTTGAACTTGAATTGGAACATAGAATTTTTTGACCGCCCGGAATTCGCGCAAGTAAGGATTCCGTATTATGTCCACAGTCTTTTTGTTGATTCCTTCACATACACGCTGAACGACATGCTTTACATGGATCCTTCGGATTTTTCCATCGGAATGAACGTAAGTTTTTGCGGCGACGAACTGTGAAAAAACGCTGCGCCGCTTCTTGGTCTTGTCATCCATCCCCGTCATGCCGAATCACTCCCGTCATGCCGAACTCGTTTCGGCATCGGCGGCGGCCTCCCGCGTCCTTTCCTAAAATTCGCAGTTGAAAGAAAATCGCGATTGTTGTATAATACCCCTATGCCTATCGAAAAAACTGAAATCGTAATCGGCTGCGAAATCCATACGCAGCTTTTGACAAAAACCAAAGCCTTTTGCGCTTGCGAAAATCGTTATGGCGGAATGCCCGACACGCGCGTTTGCCCTGTTTGCCTGGGACTTCCCGGAGCCATGCCGCGCGTAAGCAAGGGCTATGTTGAATTGGGAGCCGTCGCAGGCCAGGCCTTGAACTGCAACATCGCCCGTTTCACAAAATTTGACAGAAAGCATTATTTTTATCCCGACCTTGCCAAGGGCTACCAAATCACCCAGTATGACATGCCCCTTTGCACTGACGGATACGTTGACCTTCCGTTCATTCACTATCCCAAGGACGAGCAGCCCGGCGGAGAAAAATTCCGTCCAAACAATTTTAAGGGCGAGCCTTGCGTGAGCGCGGACAAAAAATACCGCCGCGTCAGAATCGAGCGCATTCACCTTGAGGAAGACGTAGGAAAGTCCCTTCATATGGAAGGAAAGCATTCCTACATCGACTACAACCGCTCGGGAACTCCCCTTATAGAAATCGTAACAAAGCCTGACATGACTTCGCCAGAAGAA
>JAILDQ010000154.1 GCA_024689365.1 Treponema sp.
ATTTTATGTATCCCGTAATAAGAAAACTTGTCTGTAAATATAATAAGTGGGCGCTTCTTTTTATGATGGTGATATTAAGAGTCACTTGGGCTGCATTCGTTATGGTTCTAGGCGAAAAATATGATTTTGATTTCTTTTCGAGATGGGCTTTTTATCATTTTCCGCTTTTTCGTCTCGCTGATTTTACAATAGGCGCTTTGGCCGGTCTGCTATACAAAGAAAACAAAGACAAAATTTGCTTTACAAATTTACAGGCTTCAATTTTGCAAGTCTTTACGGCTCTTTTGGGCATTTTCTTTTTTTCCATAAATTTTGATTCATTTCCATTTTTAGCGCGCGCCTTTTTCAAATCGGATGTTATGAGAGTGTTTTTTTCCGCTGCATGGGTTGTTTTTTTTATGGATGGGAAAGGCCTTGTTCGAATTTTGTCTGGTCTCCACCCTCTTGTTGCTCTAGGAAACATCAGCGGCTTTGCGTATTTGATTCATTGGCCTGTCGTTGAGTTTCAAGGCGCTGTTAGGTCTTATCTAAATCTTGATTTTGCAAACTGGTCCTTGCAGCAATCGTGCGCGGTAATTTTTGCGGAATTTGTCGCAACAATAGCTCTTTCTTATTTATGGCTTTATGCCGTCAGCAAAAAAAATCCTTGACTTTTACGTTTGCTAAATGAACAGTCAGTAAAAAACGGATGTAATTTCGCTAGTAAGTGAGAATTATGGAAAAAGTTATGATAAAGAAAAATGAGTCGATTCAAGTTCTCAGAGGCCTTTTGTTTTTGTGGGTGTTTTTCTTGCACATGTCGGATAATTGTTTGGCAGGGAACCCTTTGGAATTTTTAAGTGTTTCAATAACTCCTTTTTTTGTGATGTCAGGTTTTTTGTTAATGTTGAAGGATTCTAAAGAGGAAAAGTCTAAAACTTTTAATGCTTGTTTTTACTCTATGAAGAAAAGAATTTCCAGGCTTTACCCTTTGCATGTTTTGACAAGCCTATTTATTTTTTTGCTTTTGTGCGCCCGTTCGTTTCATGGAGGGGGATTGATGGAGCGCATTGGTGAGTTAACCATAAGCCTCTTCTTAAATATTCTTTTAATACAATCTTGGTTTCCTAAATACGCAGTTTCGTTAAATGCTCCGACATGGTATCTTTCGGCTGCGGCTTTTTTGTATTTTATGTATCCAGTAATAAAAAATATTGTTTATCGATTTAATAAGCTTGCGCTTTTTGGAGCGATAATAATTTTTAGACTTGTGTTTGCAGCTTTTTTCATATTACTCGCTGAAACTCTAAACTATGAGTCATTGTCATTTTGGGCTTGTTACTATTTACCTGTTTTTCGATCGGGAGATTTTATTATTGGTTGTTTAGCCGGTTTAATCTATAAGGAATGTAGAGGCAAGATTTGCGCTACAAACTTGCAGGCTTCAATTATGCAAGTTTGCGTCGCGATTTTTGGCATTTTGTTTTTTTCAATAAAAACAGATGCTTCTTCTTTTTTCATTCGAGTCTTTTTCAAATCAGATGTTGTGAGAATAATTCTTTCCGCTGTTTGGATTTTTTTATTTATGGAAGGCAAAGGGATTGTTCGCTTTTTGACAAAAGAGCCTCTAGTGGCATTGGGGAATATAAGCGGAATTTGTTATATGATTCATTGGCCTGTCATTGAGATTATGAGGGCTGTAAAAGGATATTTTAATCTTGACTTTTCAAAATGGACACTGCCTCAGCTTTATCTTTTAATTTTAGTAAATTTTATTTTAACTATTATCGTTTCTTATTTATGGCTTTATATTTCAAAGAAGATTCAAGCGATAAAAGAGCCGGCCCTTGAAAAATCGTCATAATTAAAAAAAACTCCGTCTTCCCGCAAAAAAACTCTTGCAACTTTATGCAAAAAACGTTAAAATAATTGCATATTTTTGCATAAAATTTGCATATATTTGCATTGTCTCGCAGAGAGCGGTGTCATAGGAGGATTTGAAAATGGCGAAATTTGTTCAGGGCGGAGTCACTGCCGCCAAAGGTTTTTTGGCCAACGGCCTTCATTCGGGACTTAAGGCAAGCCGTAAGACGAACGACACCGCTTTGCTTTACAGCCAAAAACTTTGCGACGCCGCAGGCCTTTTCACTTCAAACAAGGTCAAGGCTGAATGCGTGAAATTCACCAAAGAAAAAATCAAGGGCGGAAAAATGCAGGCCGCGATTTGCAACGTTTGTTACGCCAACGCATGCACAGGCGCTGAAGGCTATCAAACGGCCGTTGACACTGCCGCCGCCGTCGCAAGCGAACTAAAAATTTCCGCAGACAACGTTATTGTTTGCTCAACGGGAATCATCGGCCAGCCAGTTCCCAAAGACGCTTTGCTTTCTCACATTCCTGAATTGGCCAAGGGCCTTTCCAAGGACGGAAACGAAAGGGCTCGCGTCGCCATCATGACAACCGACACCCATTACAAGGAATGCGCGGTTCAAACTGAAATCGGCGGAAAGACAGTTACAATCGGCGCCATGTGCAAGGGAAGCGGAATGATTCACATCAACATGGGAACGATGCTTTCTTTTGTGACCACCGACTGCAACATCAGCTCTCAAATGCTTGAGGAAGCTTTGCGGGAATCTGTCGCTGGAACTTACAATTGCGTTAGCGTTGACGGAGACACTTCGACAAACGACACCCTTACAATTATGGCGAACGGCATGGCCGAAAATTCCCGCATTGAAGAAAAGGGCGCGGACTATGAAAAATTTTTGGAAGCCTTGAACCAATTGAATGAAGTCATGGCGAAAAAAATCGCGGCCGACGGAGAAGGCGCCTCGCGCTTGGTTGAATGCGTTGTGAACGGAGCCAAGGATGTAAAGACCGCCCGCGTTTTGGCAAAGGAAGTGATCGGCTCAAATCTTGTAAAGGCGGCGATGTTTGGTCGCGACGCAAACTGCGGCCGCATCCTTTGCGCGATGGGATATTCCGGCGCGGACTTTAATCCCGACAAGACAAGCGTGACTTTTATAAGCAAGGACGGCGCGGCCCGCTACTTTGACGACCCAAGCCAAAATCTTTTTGAAGGCGGCGAAAGCGTTGAAGTGGTTCACGACGGCGTGGGCCTTGCCTTTGACGAAGAGAAGGCGACCCGCATTCTTGGCCGCGAAGCGGTTCAGATTTTTGTTGACTTGCAGGACGGAAACGCGCAAGGAAAGGCGTGGGGTTGCGACCTCACTTACGATTACGTTAAAATAAACGGAGACTACCGCTCGTAGCCTTAAAAATATTTTAGGAAAAAAGAAATGCAAGAAGAAAACGCTTTTGTAGACCCAAGGCTTGACAACGACAGTTGGTCGAGCGTATTGATAGAGGCCCTTCCGTATTTTAAGGAATGGGCTGGAAAAACCGTTGTCGTTAAGTACGGCGGAAACGCCATGCTCAACGAAGACCTTAAGGCCGCTGTAATGAAGGACATCGTTTTGCTTTCGACAATCGGAGTGAACGTTGTTTTGGTTCACGGCGGCGGTCCGGAAATAAACAAGATGCTTGAGCGCGTCGGAAAGGAAAGCAAGTTTGTGAACGGCCTTCGTTACACGGATGATGAAACGATGGAAATTGTCGAGATGGTTTTGACCGGAAAACTCAACAAGGACATCGTTCGCATTTTGCTTGAGGAAGGCGGAAAAGCCGTCGGCTTGAGCGGCGTTGATTCTGGCCTTTTGCGCGCGAAGAAAATCGACAAGGACGGAGTTGACTTGGGCTTTGTAGGCGAGGTTACGGAAGTTCATCCGGAAATCGTGACTTCGCTTTTGGGCCAGCGCTTCATACCAGTCATTTCGACGGTTGCGATGGGCGAGGGCGACGACAAGAGTTTTTACAACATCAACGCCGACACCGCCGCCGCGAAAATCGCCGTCGCTCTCAAGGCCGAAAAATTCGTTCAGCTTACAAACGTGCCCGGCATTTTGCAAGACGTAAACGATCCTAAAAGCTTGATTCCTCGGATTCCGCTTCCAAAGATTTCAGGCTATATGGAAGACGGAACAATCGCGGGCGGCATGATTCCAAAGGTTGAGTGCTGCATGATTGCCTTGAAGGGCGGCGTTCCAAGAACCCACATCATCGACGGCCGCGTTCCCCATTCCTTGTTGATAGAAATGTTCAGCGAGCGCGGAATTGGAACGATGATTTATTAACGCGGTTGTTCTGAAACAACTTGCGTTATCCTGAAGCAAGTTCAGGATTTTTTAAATGGAGAATTACTATGGAAAAGAAAGTTGTAAATAATTACGGAAGCTTTGAGACGGTTTTTGTAAAAGGAAAGGGATCTACCCTTTGGGACAAGGACAATAAAAAATACATCGACTTTATTTCTGGCATTGGCTGCAACGCTTTGGGCCACAATTACAAGCCCCTTGTAAAGGCGATTCAAAAACAGGCCGCCAAAGAGATTCACATTTCAAACTATTACTTTAGCGACGCTGGCCTAGACTTTGCCCAAAAGCTTTTGGAAGTCACCGGCTTTGAAGGCGTTTACTTTGGAAATTCCGGCGCGGAAGCCAACGAGGCGGCCTTTAAGCTTGCGCGAAAATACGGCTACCTTAACGGCGGCGAAAAAAGAAGGGTGATTTACACCTTAAAGCAGTCCTTCCACGGAAGAACATTGGCCACCCTTACCGCCACAGGCCAAGACAAATTCCACCCGGCTTGCTTTGGGCCATACGCCGAGCATTTCAAGACAATCGCCGCCAACGACTTTGAGGCGATAAAGACAGCCTTTGACGAAACAACGGCCGCCATAATGATTGAATGCGTGCAAGGCGAAGGCGGAGTGAACTTGATCGATCCTGAATGGGCAAAAGCTTGCGCCGACGCGGCAAGAAAAGCCGGAGCCCTCGTAATGGCCGACGAAGTCCAGACCGGCGTTGGAAGAACCGGCGCCTACTTGGCAAGCGACGCGCTTGGCTTTGAGCCTGACGTTGTGACCTTGGCAAAAAGCATTGCCGGCGGAATCCCGATGGGCGCCTGCTTGTTCAGAAAAAAGGCCGCGGGCGTGTTTGTCGCCGGAGACCATCAGTCAACCTTTGCCGGAAACCCCTTGGCTTGCAGGGCGGCTTTGACCGTTATTGAGACCTTGGAAAAGCCCGGCTTTTACGAAAGGGTTAAGGAAGCGGGCGACAGAATCAGAAAGGAAATCGCCTCTTGGAAAAATCCCCTTGTGCTTGACGTAAGGGGAAAAGGCCTCATGATAGGCGTTCAAATTAAAGAAGGAACAAAGCCCTTTGACATTGAAGTTGAATGCATGAAGCAAGGCCTTTGCGTTTCCACCGCCGGAAGCGACGTTGTCCGCTTTTTGCCTCCTCTTGTCATAAGCGACAAGGAAATCGATGAAGGCCTAAAAATCTTCAAGGCCGTCATGGAGCGATTCGCTTCATAAAAAAGCGCGGCTCGGCAAAACTTGTTACTTTTTTTTAAGTCGTTTGTTTGTTATATAAATGGAGCTGAAAGTATGAACAGATTCACTAAAAACATTATTGGCTTAGGCCTAGCGGCCGTTTTGTCGTTCGGGTTGATTTCATTTTCTTGCAGCGGAAAAAACGCCGCGGCCAACGGAGCGAACACTGCCTTTGCTGACACTGTTCCCGCCGTAAAAATTCCCGCGGATTCTTTGAGCGTTTTGGAAGCGATGCAAAATGTTTTCCGCTCGATATCGGAACAAGTCTTGCCGTCAGTCGTTGAGGTTGACGTTACCGAAAAAAAGACACGGCCCGCCAATCCCTTTGGCGACCTTCCATTTAAATTCTTTGGTTTCCCAGAGATGGACGAAGAACGAGAGTACGAGGCCCAAGGTTTGGGAAGCGGCGTAATCATCAGGAAGGACGGAAAAAAATATTACGTTCTTACCAACAATCACGTTGCCGGAAGCGCCACGGAAATTTCGGTTAAGTTGAATGACGGACGCAAGTTTGACGGAAAGCTTGTCGGAGCCGACGAACGAATGGACGTCGCTTTGGTTTCATTTGAAGCCGACGAAGCGGACATTCCCACAGCGACTTTGGGCGACAGCGACAAGGTTCAAACTGGAGACATTTGCTTTGCGATGGGCGCCCCTCTTGGCTACAGCCAGTCAGTCACTGAAGGAATTGTAAGCGCGACCGGCCGTTCTGGCGGACAAATCGGAAACATCAATGACTTCATTCAAACAGACACCGCCATCAACCAAGGAAACTCGGGCGGACCTCTCTTGAACATTTACGGCGAGGTTATCGGAATCAACACTTGGATTGCCTCCCAGTCGGGCGGAAGCCAGGGCTTGGGCTTTGCGATTCCAATCAACAACATCAAGCACGCGATTGACGAATTCATCGCGAACGGAAAAGTCACTTACGGTTGGCTTGGCGTAAGCTTGGTTGACATTCGAGACCAGATAAAGGAATCCCTTGGCGTTGAAGGAAAGGACGGCGCCTTCGCCTCGCAAATCTTTGTAGACTCTCCAGCCTTCAAGGGCGGAATGCAGGCCGGCGACTTCATCACTGAATTGAACGGACGCCCGGTTAAGAGCGTTGACCAATTGGTTCGCGACGTTGGAAGCCTTCCCGCAAACAAGGAAGCAAAGTTCAAAGTGATTCGCGGCGGAAAGGAAATGCCCCTTACCGTTATGATTACCGAACGCACCAAGGAAGTTTCATCGTCGTCGGCAAAACTTTGGCCTGGCTTTATTCCTGTTCCGTTAACGGATGACGTTAGAAAGAAACTTGAGCTTGACAAAAAGCTTGAGGGCGTTGCCGTAACGAACGTTCAGGCAAAGAGCCCCGCGGCTTCCTTGCGCTTGCAGGACGGAGACGTAATCACCGCCGTAAACGGAAAGAAAATCAAGAACTTGGCGGAATTCTACGCCGCTCTTGACCTTACAAAAACAAAGTCAATCCAGTTTACGATTGGAAGCGGAGCCGGCTCAATCACAACGGGAACTTACAGCTTTTAATCGATGGACGAAGAAGAAATGAAAAAGGCAAAGAAGGAGGCTAGGGCTTCGGCTCGAAAAATCCTTCTTGGCCTTGACGCCGCCGAGCGGGAAGAAAAATCCCAAAAGGCGGCTTTGTCTTTTTTAGAATCTTCTATTTATAAAGACGCGGAATGCCTTGCGGCTTTTCTTTCAATGCCGGAAGAGATTGACACTTTTCCTGTAATAAAAAAAGCGGCTTTTGACAAAAAAGAGATTCTTCTTCCTAGAATTATTCCCTCCACAAACAAAATGGATTTTTACGCCTTAAATGCGGGCGGCCTTTTTGATTTGAAAAGCCTTTATTCTCAAACTGAACTGAATTCTTGGAATATCCGAGAACCCCTTAAAAGCCTAAAACTAATCCCTAAAAACGAATTTCCTAAAAAGACCGCGCTTCTCATCCCGGGCTTGGCCTTTTGCAAAGACGGCCGCCGCCTTGGAAGAGGCAAGGGCTTTTACGACCGTTTTTTGGCGGAACTGTTTGCGGAGAACGATTTGTTCAGACTGGAAGGAAAAATTTGCGCTTATTGTTATTCAAATCAAATTGTGGAGTCTCTTCCGGTTGAGGAAAACGACATTCTTGCCAGCGCCATTTGTTCTGACCAGGGCTTTTTCTTTTGCGAAAAATGAAGCGCCTTTTGACAAAAAATGTCATTAATACTATACTATTGTTTTCAAAATATAACGAACTTTTTTTTAAGGAGGAATCTTAGAATAATGAAAATTGTTTTATTTGGCGCCTTGCTTTTTTCTTGCGCGTTTCTTTTTTCTTGCCTTTCGACAGAAAAAAATGCAAGCGAAGAGCTTGTTCCAATTACTGTAGAGGGAACATTGCAATCGAATGACGTTCCCAGTTATTTTATCATTTACGGAGAAGGCTCAAAAAACGCAAAGACTTTTTTCTTTGAAGAAGCCTCTGGCCATAAAAATGAATGGAAGGATTTAAAATCGCTTGTCGGAAAAAACATTTTGATTCATGGAAATGTTTTGGACGACAAAAATCCTTGGTTGGTAAAAGTTTCCGTTTTAAGCGCGGAAGAAAATAAATGATTTTTTAGGAGAGATTATGAATAAGAA
>JAILDQ010000164.1 GCA_024689365.1 Treponema sp.
TCTGCAAGAAAGACATGAACCGCGCCATGAGCGATGGTTATTGAGGCGCGATAATTTTATTCGCGCCTCAAAACGGCCGAGTCAAGGCCTTGAGCGCAGCGTGCCTTGACCGGACGTATTAATACCAATAATTAAAGCAAAACAAAAACGCTACGACGGTCAAAGCCGTCGTTTTGTTATAGGAAACGATTTTACTGCGCTCTCGCGAGCGCGAACAATCCCAGTCGCGGCTGCGTCTGTCGCTCGGGCGCTTAACAAAAAATTTCGTCGCGATGCCGTCGGCCTAGGTCGGCGATTTTTTTTGCCAAAGAGCTTTCGTCAAAGTCTTGGCCTTTTTCCAAGCCGCAAAAATCCCGCAAGTCAATCATAAAGCGGTTCATCGAAAAATGTTGGTAAACAAAAAGATTTTCCCATGCCGCGCCGCTTTCTTCTTGAGCCGCCTTTTTCAACTGGTCGCGGTAAGGCGCGAAGATTCCCTTGTCCTTAAGCTCCGCGTAGCCGACCAGCCATATTTGGGCGGCGATTTTTTCTGAAAGCCAAGCGGTTTTTTTTGCCAGCCATAATTGGCTTTGCAAAATCAAGTCGCGCGCGGCGGCGTTTTGGGCGGCGATGAATTTTAGGTGCTTGGTCTTTGCGGAATGAACCGGCGTTTTGTTCAAAATTATCGCGTTCTTTCTAAAATCAATTCCGAGCGAAGGGTGCCGCTTAAAAAATCCTTCAGCGATTTTTCCCGCTTGTCCAACCAAGTATTTGTTGTTGACCGCAAGCTGCTCGTCTTTTCCTGGATTGTCGCCAATCACGATTATTTTTATTTGGTCGTCCTCTTGAATTTGGTCGAGGGCCTTGTTGTAAACTACTGGAGTTTGAATGGGGTAGTCGGGCGTGTCGTCTTTGGCGGCGCGCTTTTGAAGGGGAATCAGGCTTGAAGAAAGAGCGCTCCATTCATCGCATTTTTTCTTGTAGTCATCGCAAAAAATTTTAAAAGCGTCAAATTGATTTTTGTCCATCAAATGAATTATATTGCGCGTTGTCCTTTTTATCAAGAATTCTTGCTTGCGCCGTAATTGTTGCAAGTTATAGCGGCGGGTACAAGTGAAGAGAAAAAAAATCGTTTAGGCTTGACAAAATTTAAAAAGAGGGGCAAAATTATTGCATTGTTTTTTTTGAAAGGACAGGAGGAAGTTATGAACCTTAAAAAAATTCTTGCCGCGGCCTTCTTGTGCGTTGGCTTGACAGCTGGAGCTTTTGCAAAAAACCATCCTTATGGAATGGACATTGCCGTTGGAATCGTTGGCGTTGACGCTTATACATCTAGATTGGACAATGTAACTCTTAGCAACGCTTGCGTTGAACTTTTCCCGCTAAAAGTAAACACATACATTTGCCCTTGGCTTGACAACCACTTGGGCATTTACGCTTCTATGGGCATTTTGTGGGCTGGCGTTGAGTGCGCATACACTACAGAAATTAACGGTTATGAAAAAGATTACTCTGATGTTGGCTATAACTTTGGCTTTGAGCTTATGGCCGGTCCTGCCTTTGGCGTTGACCTTGGAAGCAGCAGCGTGCGCTTTCAAGTTGGAGCGCCCTTGCACTTTCAGGTTGGCGCGGGAACCATAGAGGAAACCAACGTTCTTAATACAAGCGTAAAGTCAACGCTTGATTTTTCTTATACGGCTTTTGGCCTTGGCTTAACGCCCCAGTTCCGCTTTGGAGCCAACAAAAAGTTGTCTTTTGTTGTCGGAATGGATTTTATATTTGACTTCGTTTATGCAAGGAAATTTGAATATAGCGGAAGCAGCGTAAAGTTTAAGAAAGATCCTTTCCACTTTGGTTGGAGACCTTATCTTGGTTTGGGAATCAACTTCGGCAAGTAAGTCTTGACCTGACATTTCAATTTCAATAAAATAATCCCACTTGTCTAAAAAAACAGGTGGGGTTATTTTTTTATGGAATTCACTCAAGAAACAATCGACGCTCTTAGCGTCAACGAAGTTGAAATCATGAAGCGCGTTGCCGAAGAATTGAACATCAAGGTTCAGCAGGTCAGCGCCGTAATATCTTTGGTCGCGGAAGGATGCACCATTCCCTTCATCGCGCGTTACCGCAAAGAGCGCCACGGCTCCTTGGACGAGCTTCAAGTGCGCGAAAGCGACCATCTTTACACCAGCTACAAAAATCTAGAAGAGCGCCGCTTGGAAATCGTAAAGGGAATTTTTGGCCAAGGAAAGTTGACCGAAAGTTTGTACAAGGCCGCGATGAGCGCAAAGACTTTGACCGAACTTGAAGACTTGTGGGCTCCTTTCAAGAAAAAGAAGAAGACCCGCGGAATGGTCGCCATCGAAAAAGGCTTGGACGCGCTTGCCGACGCTATGCTTGAATTGGACGACGCGGCGCTTGAAGAAAAGGCAAAGGAATTTGTAAAGACTGACGCTGAAGATCCAGCGCTCAACGTTCCAACAGTAAAGGACGCTCTTGACGGAGCCAAGGACATCATAGCCGAGCGCGTTTCTCAAGACACCGACAACCGCGCCGCCGTTCACGAATTGTACATTCAGGCTGGAACGATTCAAACAAAGGGCATCGTCGCCGAAGGCCAAAAGGCTGAGGACGCGGAAAAAATGTCCACCTACAAAATGTATTGGGATTATACTGAGCCCTTGTCCGAACTGAAGCCCCACAGAATTTTGGCAATCAACCGAGGCGAGCGCGAGGGCGCCCTTGACGTAACGATTGACGTTCCTGTTCAAGACGCCGTTGCCCTTCTTCAAAAGAAAGCGAAGATTCACAACGACTATCACAAGGACGCGATTGACGACGGAGTTGCCCGTTTGCTTAGCCCCGCGGTAGTTCGAGAAATCAGAAGCGACGAAGCCGACGAAGCCGACGTTCACGGAATCAGCGTCTTCAGCGAAAACTTAAAGAACCTTTTGATGCAGCAGCCGATTAAGGGAAGCCGCGTTTTGGGAATCGACCCTGGAATCCGCACCGGAACAAAGTGCGCGGCGCTCGACGAAACAGGAAAGTATTTGGGCTACTTTAAAATCTTCCAAGTTCAAAGCCCCGAAGATTCTTACAAGCAAATTTGCGACGCGATTGACAAATACGACATTCAGGTTGTCGCTGTTGGAAACGGAACCGGCAGCCAGGAAGTTCAGGCAATCGTAAGCAAAGTCATTTCTGAAAATTACAAGGACGTTCAGTACACGGTAGTTGACGAAAGCGGCGCTTCGGTTTATTCAGCCAGCGACATCGCGCGCGAAGAATTCCCCGAATTGGATTTGACCATCCGCGGCGCGATCAGCATGGGCCGGCGTTTGCAGGATCCCCTTGCCGAGCTTGTTAAGATTGACCCAAAGGCGATTGGCGTAGGCCTTTACCAGCACGACGTAAACCAAAAGAAACTTGGCGACGCGCTCGACGAAGTTGTCGGCTCGGTGGTGAACCAAGTTGGCGTCAACTTGAACACAGCCAGCTATTCGCTTTTAAAATACGTTTCTGGAATTACAAGCGGAACGGCAAAGAAAATCGTTGCCTATCGCGACGCCAACGGAAAGATTACAAGCCGCGAGGACTTGAAGAAAGTTCCGGGGCTTGGACCAAAAGCCTTTGAGCAGTGCGCGGGCTTTTTGAAAATCGCCGAAAGCTCCGACCCCTTGGACAACACTTGGGTTCATCCGGAAAACTATTCCCTTGCGCGCGAGATTCTTCCGCTCGTTCAGAAAAAAGAAAAAATTTCCGCTGACTTGAAAAAGCAGTTGGAAGAAAAATATTCTGTCGGCGAGACAACCCTCAACGACATCGTTGACGAATTGCAAAAGCCCAACCGCGACCCGCGTTCGGATTACCCGGCGCCAATCATGCAAAAGGGCGTTATGGCTTTTGAAGACTTGAAGCCCGGAATGAAGGTTACAGGAAAGATTCGCAACGTAGTTGACTTTGGCGCCTTTGTTGATATTGGCCTTCACGAAACAGGCTTGATTCACGTAAGCGAATTGAGCGACAACTTTGTAAAGGATCCGATGGAAGTGGTGAAGGTTGGCGACGTTCACGAGTTCACGATTTTGAACTTGGACATGGACAGGCGCCGCATAAGCCTTTCGTTAAAGAGCGACGCCGCAAGCCGCGCCGGAACGGAAGAAAAGTCAAAGGCCCGTCC
>JAILDQ010000107.1 GCA_024689365.1 Treponema sp.
AACACGCTTTTTATAGTAAAGCAAGAAAATAAAATCATGGCAAACCAATAAAAACGCGTAAGGAGAAGCGGACGGCCGCTCGCTTTGCGACTGCCAATTTCGCGAAGCGAAATTGAAGTGAATGTACATCTTTCCAAACAGCCGCAACCGCGAGAAAGGCCGTTCGCTTCGACTGAGAGCGTTTTTTATTTTTTTTCCACAACCTTTTATTTTTATAAGAAATCAATTATAATAAGCGCGGAGAAAAAAATGATTCAGATTTTTGGAACGAACAAATCCTTTGACTGCAAGGCGGCGCAAAGATTTTTTAAGGAAAGACGCTTGCCCTTTCAATTCATAGACTTAAAGGAAAAAGAAATGAGCCAGGGCGAATTTGAAAGCGTGGTCACAGCCCTCGCAAAAACTTTTGGAAGCCGAGCCGACGCGATTCAAGCGATGACCGACAAAAAGTCAAAGGACTACGCAAGCGTGGCCTATCTTGACGACAGCGACAAAGAAGCAAAGCTTTTTGAAAACCAAGCCAAGCTTTTAGTCCAGCCCATTTGCCGAAACGGAAAGACAGAAGCCACCGTCGGCATGGTGCAAAAAGTTTGGGAAGGCTGGAAGTAAATTTTATTTTAACAAAAGCGATTCGCTTACGCGGAAGGCTTCGTATTCATCTTTTTGAAGGGGAAAATCCCAAGCGCCCGCGTAATGAACGACATCGCCGCCAAAACCGGTTTTAAAAATGTAAAGGCCTTGCATCGGCGAGCTTGAATCGTTTGTCGGAGGGATTCCCATAAGGTCGTATTTTTTGCAGCCCTGCGAACGGGCAAAGCGAATCACTTCCCACTGAAGTCCGTAGTTCGGCATGCAATGCCTCATGTCCATGCTGCTTGCCGCGTACATGTAATAAGCGTTGCTTCCGCAAATCGCAAGAATCAAGCCGCTCAGCAAAACAGAATCCTTTTGCGCCGTAAAAAGATAAAACTTCGGCGGAGGAACTTGCGCATCCAAAGGAACAACGCCGCTGTCAAAATTCTTGTCTTCTTTTTTTTCAAGGAATTCATTGTTCAACTTGAACAGGCTTTCAAAATAACTGTATTCCTCGCAGTAAAAATTTTTTCTTTTCGCAGTGTCTTTGTAAATGTCGTAAGTTTCTCTCAGCCTTTTAAAAATCTCAGGACTCTGCGCGTCGTAAATCGAAAACTCAACGCCCTCGCGGTAAGCCTTTCTTACGGAATTGCGGGTTTGCTGCCTCATGTTCTTTAAAAGCTGTTCTGGCGTTGGCCGCAAATTTATCACGCAAGTTGAATTGCTCAAATGGTTCGAGGACGCTTTTTTGAAGTTATGGAATTTCGTTCCGTAGTTCATCATAATCTCAAACAATTCTTGGCGGGAACTGGGCTCTTGATTCATCCACTGCAAATCATATCGAATGAAAATTATAGAATCGGGAAGAAATTCTTTTAAAGAAACAGAAAGCTCTTCCAAAAACAAAGTCTTCTCTTGCGGAATCACGCTCTCGTTTGGAGAACGCGGAATATAAGCGTAGACAAAACGGCCGCCAATTTTCCTTAGCAGAACAAGAAGAGGATAAGCTGATTGATTTTTTTGCGCGTCTTCAAAAACCACTCTAAAAAAAAGAGGGCGCATTCCATGGGACTCTTTAAATCTTCCCCAAAAGAAACTTTGAAAAAGATTGTCAGACGCGGGAAAGTTTTCCGGCTCAATTTCAGAGATTGAAATCATGCGCGACCGTAAAACTCATGATGTTGTTCATAAGGCCATTATAGGATTTAAATCAAAAGGCCTCAAGGGGCGGCCGCGCATATAACGTCAATTTATAATCTAGCTTCTGTTCCAACAGTCGCAAAGTTTCTTGGCTTCCTCGTAAGGATTGTCCGCGCCGGCGACCGCCGAAACGACAAAGAAACCGCCAACTCCAGTTTTTTTAAGGGGCTCGATGTCGTTCAACTTTACGCCGCCTCCGACAACAACAGGAATCGGACTTTTTTTGCCAAGCTCCAAAAGCTCGTCAAAAGTTTTTGTGATGACCTTTCCGTTTTGGTCCATGCCGCAATCAGGCTTGGTGGCGGTTTCGTGGACAGGGCCAGCGCCAAAGTAATCGATTAACGAAACGTCGGCGCTCTGAACGTATTCAATCAAATCTTTTGTCGGAGCCGAAAGGCCGATGACCGCGTCTTTTCCAAGCAGCTTTCTGCAAACGGAAACAGGAATGTCGCTTTGGCCAACGTGAACTCCGTCAACCTTAATTCCCATTTCGCGGGCGGCAAGCGCAACGTCAAGTCGGTCGTCAACCAAGAGCGCCACAGAGTCAGACTTTCCAAGCTTGCAAATAACGTCCGCGCTTTGGCGCAAGTCTTCAAGCATTTCGATCGCGGAAGAACTTTTGGATCTGATTTGAACGCAAGTAAAGCCGGCCTTTACCGCGTCCTCGACGATTTTACAAACCGGACGGCCCAAAGTGTTTTCGCGGCCGACAACAAGATAAGCGCTGATGTCAACTTTCATTTTCATTCCCCTTACTTTAAATGCTCTTCAAGGCGGTCAAGCTTTCCGCTCATAGTGTTCGTGTAGCCCGGACGAATGTCCATCTTTAAAACAACTTCCGTGCGGATTCCTTTTTGCGCCAAAACAAAAGT
>JAILDQ010000230.1 GCA_024689365.1 Treponema sp.
GCCATCGGAACCAACTTCAACACCTCAAGCCATTTTCGCTTTAGCGCCGAAAAGAACGGAGTCTTTAAGGACATCGACGACGGCGTTAGCCCGGACTACAAGCTTACCGAGCTTAGGTCCTTTTACAATCGTTCCGACAAAAACGGCCTTACGGCCTTTATAAAAAAATTGTATTAAAAGAAGGAGCTGTTTATGAAAAAAATTATCGCGGCCGTCGCGGCCTTTGCTTTGGCGTTGCCGTTTTTCGCGCAATCTGTTGTAGGCCCTAACGGAGTTCCCAATCCTAACGGCGGAGAAAGCTACAGTTTTTCAATCACTTTGTTTGAAATTAAGGACATTTTTGGCGGAAAGAAAAAAACCTCGGAAAAAGTTGAAGAAAGCAAAAAAGACGAGCCTGTTCAAAAAGCCGAGAATGAAGTAAAGGAGCTTCCGCCGGAAATGTCTGACGCGGCCGCCATCGACGAGATGACGAGCTTGGCTCAAAACGGCAACGCGAACTTTCAGTACAATTTGGGCCGCTGCTATGACAAGGGGCTGAAAGTGGCGCAGGATTACGAGCAGGCGCTTTACTGGTACCAAAAGGCGGCGGAGCAAGGGCACGACAAGGCCGCCAACAATTTGGGCTGCATGTACCTTGACGGAAGGGGAGTCGCGCAAGATTATGAAAAGGCCGCCTACTGGCTTGAGCTTTCCGCGCAAAAAAACGACACGCTTGCCATTTTGAATTTAGGCTGCATGTACGAAGACGGAAACTTGGGCGGCGCTCCGAATTATGACAAGGCTTTTGAGTATTACCAAAAGGCCGACAAATTGGGCTGCGCTCCCGCCGCCTGGGTGTTGGGCCATTGTTTTGAAGTCGGCGTGGGAACAAAAGCCAACGCCAAAAAAGCTTTTTCTTTTTACAAGAAATCCGCGGACGCAGGCTATGGTCCTGCCGCCTACGAAACCGGCCGCCGCTACCTTGAAGGCGACGGCGTTAAAAAAGACGCCGCGCTGGCAAAAAAATATTTGGAAATCGCAGTCAAAAAAGGCGAGCTAAAGGCCGCCGAGCTTTTGGGAGCCTTGTGACAAGGCTAGTCCTTGCTTGCGCCTTGGCGAGATATTTAGGAGGTTGTAAAAATGAAAAAAAATCTTTTGGCCGTCGCCGCCCTTTGCGCCTTGGCTCTTTTTTCTTGCAAGAATTCTTCTGACTCGCCAGTAATCCCTTTTCCGCCAGCGCCGCAAGTCAAGACAAGCGACTGGCTTTTTTTGTGCTACTTTGACGCGGACGACAGCAACATCAACGACGACTTGTACAAGAACATTCGCGACATCGAATGCGCCTTTGCCCAGACGCGCAACGCTGACGGCAGCCCCAAGGCGGGTTACGCCAAGGTCACGGCGCTTGTCCTTTGGGACGGAATCAGCGAAGAAAAAAAAGGCGGACAACAATTCATTCACCCCGACGGCGCCTTGTACGAAATCGGAGCCGACTACAGCCTTAGCTATGTTCCCCAAAGCGGAAACGAATACGGCGCGGGCTATGTTCAGCTTGGCAACGGATTCTCTGTCGGCCCTAACACAAGGGACTTGACCGCGCAGGCAGCCGGCTGGCTTCCTAAAGAGCCCGCTATGTCCGACCCTGCCACTTTGACATACTTTTTAAAGTGGGCAAAGGCCCGCTACTCGGCGTCCAACGTCGTCGTCTGCCTGCAGGACCACGGCGCCGGAACCCACAAGGAAACCTACACGGATTCAAACGCCTCCATGATTTCCGCCTCTTTGTGCTCCGACGCGAGCGACGACACCGGCAGGCTTTTGACTTGCAAAAACATAACGGACGCGCTTTCTGCCGCGGGCTACACTGGCACAGACAAGCCAAAGATTTTGTGGAACGACCTTTGCTTGCAGGCTACGGCGGAAATTTTGTGGAACTACAAGGGATGCGCCGACTACTATTGCGCTTCGGCCAACGTAAGCTGCATGCCGGACTACTACGGAGTTTTCACTAACATAAAAAGCGGCATGACCGCGCTTGACGTTGGAAAGGTCATTGTAAGCGCCTACATGCATCGCTATTACGCTTGGCCGATTGAGCAGCCCGCTGACGCGGAATCGGCCAAAGACTCCAGGTCCAGCGGCTGCTCTGTCTACACTTCCTCT
This sequence comes from Treponema sp., assembly GCA_024689365.1. Classification (GTDB taxonomy): domain Bacteria; phylum Spirochaetota; class Spirochaetia; order Treponematales; family Treponemataceae; genus Treponema_D. The sequence continues at coordinate 2,143 of JAILDQ010000230.1, forward strand.
TTCATGAGCCTTGACCCGCAAAAGGCTTTGGCTCTAAAGGCAGGGGTGGACAAGCTTTCCGACGAATTGCTGAAAATAAAAGAAAACGACTCCAATCTTTTTTATTCGATTTTTTTAAATTACATGGCGCAGGATGTAAACAGCCTTGGAAACTGTAAGGGCCTTGCCTATTGCGGAACCTTCGCATGGCTTAACGATTTGGGCTGGCTTTGCCTTGACATCGCTAATGACGCTTCTTTGCCCGCCGCCGCCAAGGAAAGCGCCCTCTCTCTTTTTGAATTATTGAAGAACGGCGACGACAAGTTGATAATATACTCTTGGGGCGGCCGTCGCGTTTTAAAGAACGCCCAAGACGGCTACTCGTGGGGCGACACATATTTGGAGCAATTGTATCTTACCGGAAAAAAAGATTTTATTTCCCAAAAAACTGTCGCAACTGTTGAGGAGACTTGCGCCTACGGCCTTTCGATTGTGGGAAGCAAGTGGACCAACGCCACTGAACAAAACAATCCGATTTTTCATTACGTAGATTGGACCGGCTTTTCAGAAAGCTGGGGCAAGGTCATAAAGGCGTGGTGGAATCTTTACAAGAGCTGATCGCCGAATGGCGCTCATTTACAAAGCGCGCTCATTTTGATAAAATTATTTCCATAAAAAAAACGCGCGTTCCAGCTTGCGCAAATGGAGTGAAAAATGAGCGACAACTTTCCTTTGAGCCACGAGCGGCTTGTGGAGCTGACAAAAAAATTCCCCACGCCCTTTTACCTTTACGACGAAAAGGCCATCCGCGACAACATGGCGGACTTCACCAAGGCTTTTTCGATTTTCCCAAAATTCACCGAGCACTTTGCGGTGAAGGCCATGCCCAATCCCTACATGCTAAAAGTTTTGGCCGACTGCGGCTGCGGCGGAGACTGTTCAAGCTTGCCCGAGCTTATGCTTTGCCAAATGAGCGGAATCACCGGCGAAAAAGTAATCTTCACTTCAAACGAAACTCCGGCCGAAGAATTCCGCTACGCTTACGAGCACGGAAACATCATCAACCTTGACGACATCACCCACATAGAATTTTTGCGCGACGCGCTTGGCGGAAAATTCCCCGAGCTCATTTGCTTCCGCTATAATCCCGGCCCGCTCAAGGAAGGAAACGCGATTATCGGAAAGCCGGAA
>JAILDQ010000116.1 GCA_024689365.1 Treponema sp.
TTCCAACAGGCGCGAGAAAAGATGTCAATTCAAAAGCAAAAGCCGTGTAGCCGCTTGAATGAACGCCCAAAAGGTTTCCGTTAAAGTAAACTTCAGCTTGATGCGCGGCCGCAAAAAACTTTACGAAAACGCGGCGGTTTGCCCAAGCCTTTTCAGTTTTAAACTCGCGCCTGTAGCCTGAAAGCATTTGATAGGAATCGGCGGAAAAATAATTTAGGGGAGTGTCGCAAACGCTGTGAGGCAAGCGAACCTCGCGCAAGGATTTTTTCAGTCCGGCGCTCTTGATTTTTTGCTCGCAAATTTCTTTTTGAAATTTTGGAGTCCAAAGCCATTGGTCATTTAAATTGATTCTTTCCATGCTTTATATTGTAAATTGTTTAAAAAAATATTACAATAGCGATAACCTTTTGAGACTTCGTTTGTTTATATGTTAATAAGGAAAATTGCTATTATGAAAAAAACTTTTATTTTTGCCGGCGTTATTCTCGCGCAAGTTATTTTTTGGACAGGCTGCCAATCAGTTCCCGAAAACATCCCCGAAGACTTAGACGCGCGCCAGCTCATTCAGCTTGGACAAGACAATTACGACACAAAACATTACATGGCCGCCCAAAAATATTTCAACACAGTCCTTGAGCGCTTTGGAGACGACCCAAAGCATTACATTGAAGCCAAATACGAGCTTGGCCACCTTTTCTTAAAGCAAAAAAAATACCGCGCGGCCTACAACAATTTTACTGAGATTCAAGAAATCTACGAAAACGTTCCGATTGGACTTCCGGGAGCTTACAAAATTCTGTGCGGAATTGAGTTGGCAAAGATTCCTCAAGAAAAATTGGACCAGTTCAAAGCCAGCGCCCAAAGCCATTACGACGAGCCTGAAGCCGACGCGCAAATGATTCAAGCTCAAAAAGCGGATTCATTCCAAGATGAGCCGCAAGAAGCGCCTGTCGTTCAAGAAAGCCCCGCCGCCAACGAAAACTCTGCCGAGCCAGAAAGCGCTCCGGAAGAAAAAGCGGAAGAGCAGCCTGCAGAAAAAAGTGAAACTGGCGCGGAAACAAAAAGCGAGAGCGCTGAAGAAACAGAAAGCGCTCCCGCTAAAGAAGAAAAGAGCCAAGAGAACTTGACTCCCTCGGTAAAAAAAGACTAGCCTTACCTACCCCGCCTGCGCTTGTCGTCAGGCGTGATGATTGCGGTAATGCTCACGTTCTTGTCTTTTGCGGTTATCTCAACCAATTCTTTTGAATACTTTCCGCTTCGTCGCGGCGTTGGATGCGGTTCAGCGTCGCCAATCAAAATAATTTTTCGTTGAGCCTCATCGCGCCACTTGTAGAATTCCATAGACGCAAAAAGCGCTTCGTAAACAGGCTCGGGAACGTCGCCGCCTTCGGTTCCAATAATTCTAATTTTATTCAAGTTTCCCAAAAACTCGTCCAAGGACGTGGTCCAATCGTAATATTTTACAGGAAGGCCCTTGGTCCAAAAATTGTCGCCGTAGTCGCGGTAAAGCAAAAGACCGAATCTAACGTCTCCAAAGGCGACAAGTTCTTGAGTCAATCTGGGAACAAGATCTTTTTTCAAGCTTTCCAAATCATCCTTCATGCTGCCGGTCGCGTCAATCGCAAAAACAACGTCAACCATGTTTTTTGGATTTATGCTGGCCAAGGCGGAGCTGATGTCGTCCATCAATGAATCCGGGCCTTTGGAATAAATGACCATGTCGGAAAATTCCTTGAACTTGTCGGCGGCCAAAGGATTGTAATCGTCTGTGAGGACAACAACTTCCGGCTCCGGCTCGAGTTCAGGTTCCGGCTCGGGAATTTCTTCCGCTGGAGGAGGCTTTGGCCTTGTTCGTTTTTCAAGATTGAACATGTAGGGATTGTCATAGTAGGCGCCTGTGTAGTCGCAATATTTTTTTTCAAAGCCGCGAATGTTGATGAAAGTTCCCTTGCCAACTTGAACGGTTCCGTTTCGGCTCCACTCGTAGCCAAAAACCAATTCGTCTGGAATGAAAATCAAAAAGGCTTTTCCAAACTCTTTGTCGTCTTGCGCGCTTGAGTCGATCAAAAAGTAAAGTTGCTTTTCCTTTGCGTCAATAAATTCTCCGTCAAGAATTCTTTTTTCGTCACCGTTAACTGAATTCCATTCGCGCGAACGGTAAGCGTAATTGTCTTCCTTTCCAAGAGGATCTTTTGTCGTTTCTGTAAGCATGACGGATTCAAGGCCGGGCTTTTTTCTTATGAACAAATTGCAGCCGCCCTCAACCTTTTCAACGCGCAAATCATTTGGACTAATCAATAAATTATTCTGTGCCGCAAGCGGAAGCAAAAACAACGAGAAAAAAACAATATTAAAAAAGACCTTTTTCATGCCTCTATTTTCGGCAAAAGAAGTAAATAATATGAATGAATTTTCCGATAAAGAAAACAAGAGGATAATGAAATGGCTTCAAGAAAAAAATTTAAAGTGAATTTTGACGCTTGCGTCTCAATCAGTTTTTGTGTCGCGACCCTTTTGATTTTTTTGCTCGACTCGTTCGCGATAAAAAATTTCAGTCTGCTTCAAAACATTTTCTCCGCGCCGGGAGCAAAAGGAGCGCAAACAGCCTTCAACTTTTCTTCTCCCAGCGATTACGCGCGCTTGATTTTTTTTGTTTTTGGAAACAAGAGCTTTTTGCAAGTCCTTTTATCTTTGGCCTTCATTTTGCCCTATGGAGCGCTAATGGAAGAACGCTACGGCTCGCCAGCGGTCGCCTTGATGATGGCGATTTGCGCGGTGGTAAGCGGAGTTCTAAACGCCTGCTTGGTTCCACAAAGCTTGAGCGGAGCCGCTTGCATCGCCACCATGCTGATTTTGCTTTCTTCAATAACTTCTATCGCCAAAAACGAAATTCCTTTGTCAAACCTTTTGGCCCTCGTCTTGTGCCTTAGCGGAAACCTTTACTTGACCTTGAGCCAAGGAGGCCCCAAAAGCCTTGCCATTACCAGCGTCTTTGTTCAATTGGCGGGAGCCTTGTGCGCCAGCATGGCAGGCTTTTTGACCGCGCCAAAAACACGTCGAAACGGAAGCGCCTCTCAAAGCTCTTCAACGAGCCCCGCAAAAAGCGCAAGCGACCGCATAAAAGAAATTGACGAAGCCTCTCCGCGCAAAAAAACTTTTTGGCCGACAAAAAAAGCCGACGACGAAACGACTGTCATCGGCTCCATAAATATATAAGCGTAAAATCGCGCGGACTTAAAAGGTGGGTCCCAGCGACGAAAAAATAAACTTGGAGCCTCCCGTCTTTCGCTCACGATTTTATGCCATAGGCTAAATCGTTCGCTGGCGGGTCCTTCCAAGTTTTTTTTTCTGCGTCCCACCACTTTTGTCCGCTTTTTTTAGCTTTTAATTTATTCCTTTTTTAGCCAAAAATCGGGCGGACTTTGGTTACGGTGTCGATTCCGGCCAAGGCTCGCAAGGTTTCTTCGGGAACAACGCCGTCGATGTCGATAATGTTGTAGGCCGTGTCGCCGCGGTTTTGGTTTATCATGCCGGCGATGTTAAGCTTGGCGTCGCCCAAAACGGTCGTGAACTTAGAAACGATTCCAGGCGCGTTTTTGTGGCTGATGCAAAGGCGGGTTCCGTTTTTGGGAATCGGATTTTCTGTGACGCACTTGGGGAAGTTTACGGAATTGGTGATGTTTCCCTTCTCCAAGAATTCGCGCAATTCGTTCACGGCCATAACAGCGCAGTTGTCTTCCGCCTCAGGAGTTGACGCTCCAAGGTGGGGGAAACAAATAACGTTTTTCTTGTTCAACAATTCTTCAGTGGCAAAGTCGGTGACAAAGCAGCGAACCTTTCCGCTGTCAAGGGCGGCCAAAATGTCGTCGTTGTTTACCAAGCCGCCGCGCGCGATGTTCACAATGACAACACCGTCCTTCATGTTCTTGATTGTCTTTTCGTTAATCAAGCCCTTTGTGTCAGGCGTCTGCGGAATGTGAATCGTAACGTAGTCGGCCTTTGACAAAAGAACGTCAAGGGTTTCGGCGTGCTTGATTGAAGAATCCAATCTCCAAGCGGCGGCGATGGACATAAAGGGATCGTAGCCGATTACTTCCATTCCAAGGTGAACCGCGCTATTGGCCACCAAAGCGCCGATCGCGCCCAAACCGATTACGCCAAGCTTCTTCCCTTTAAGCTCGTGGCCTACAAACTGGCTCTTTCCCTTTTCGGCAAGGTCAGGGATTTCCTCTCCCTTTCCGGCAAGGGTCTTTACCCAATCGGCGGCGTCAAATACAGGTCGGCTGGAAATCAAAAGCGAAAGCAAAACCAATTCCTTTACAGCGTTGGCGTTGGCTCCAGGAGTGTTAAAGACAACGATTCCCTTGTCTGTCATGGATTCGATTGGAATGTTGTTCACGCCCGCGCCCGCTCTGGCAACAGCCTTGAGGCTTCCGGGAATGTCCATGTTGTGCATGTCGGCAGAGCGAACCAAAACCGCGTCAGGGTCGTTCAAGCCGCTGGCCGTCTCATAATTGTCGCGGGGAAATTCTTCCAATCCCACAGAACTGATTTTATTTAAAGTTTGAATCTTATACATATTGTTCTCCTAATAATTGCGGCTAGTTTTCTTTTGCGAATTTTTTCATAAAGTCAATCAAGGCCTTTACGCCGTCCAAGCTCATCGCGTTGTAAATAGAAGCGCGCATTCCGCCAACCAAACGGTGGCCCTTAAGGTTTACCAAACCGGCGGCGGCGGCTTCCTTAACGAACTTGTCGTTGATTTCCTTTTCGTTTTCGGCTCCAGCGTATTTTGTAAGGAAAGGAACGTTCATCAAAGAGCGGCTTCCCTTTTGCGCCGTGGCGTGATAGAAGTTTCCGTCATTGCTGTCCAAATAGTTGTAGAGCAAGTCGGCCTTTTCCTTGTTGCGCTTGAGCATGCCTTCGGCGCCGCCGTTGGCTTCGATCCATTTGAGGACTTTTCCCAAAACGTAAATTGTGTAGCAAGGCGGAGTGTTGTACATGCTTTCTCCGTCAGCGTGAGTCTTATAGCAAAGCATTGTCGGAGTTCCGGCGCGGCATTTGTCCAATTCGCAAATCAAGTCTTCGCGGATGATTACAAGAGTCACGCCAGCGGGAGCCAAGTTCTTTTGCGCGCCTGCAAAAAGCAAGCCGAACTTTGAAACGTCAAGGGGCTCGCTCAAAACGCATGAAGAAATGTCGGCGACAAGAGGAATCTTTCCAGTGTCGGGAAGGTACTCGTAATGAGTTCCCATAATCGTGTTGTTCAAGCAAATGTAGGCGTAGTCGTAGTCGCCTTCGATTTTTTCAACTTTAGGAATGTATGAGTAGCCCTTGTCTTCGCTTGAAGCGACAACGTCAACCTGAACGCCCAAATGGCGGGCTTCCGCAGCGGCTTTCTTTGCCCAAACGCCAGTCTGAATGTAAGCGGCCTTTCCTGTATGAATGCCAAGATTTTGGGCGACCATAGCGAACTGAGTTGAGCCTCCGCCCTGCAAGAACAAAACCTTGTAGTTTTCAGGAACCTTCATCAATTTGCGAACCATCGCTTCCGCGTCCTTGATGATCGGCTCAAAGGCTTTTGAACGGTGGCTCATTTCCATAACGCTCTGGCCAGTTCCGTTGCAATCCAACATCTCCGCCGCGCATTCCTTTAAAACTTCTTCAGGAAGGCAAGAAGGACCTGCTGAAAAATTGTAGACTCTGCTCATATCATTCTCCTTAATATGCTAATTTATAATTCACAATCCGCAATTCACAATCACGAATTAATTTCCGCCACAATATTGTTCAAGGCCAAAAGCGGCGATACGTTTTCTACCACGACGCTTTTTGGAGCCTCAAGAATCTCGCTCGTAAAATTTACGATTCCCTTGACTCCGCTTTTGACCAAACGGTCGGCCATCAACTGCGCTTGGTCGTTCTCCACAGCCAAAATCGCAAAGTCGATTTTTGACTCAGGAATGACAGTTTCCATTTTTGCCGCCGGATACAAGGGAAAATCCGCGCTCAAAACTTCCGTTCGGTTTACGCGACTGTCAAAGCCAGCGACGATTTTAAATGGCGTCTCGTCAAAAATTCCGCATTGCATCAAGGCCGCGCCCAGTTTTCCCAAACCGGCTATGCAACAAAAACGCTTTTGGCCGGGAGCGGGAAGTTTTAGAACGCCCCTAATCGCGTCCAGCAAGTCAGACGCCTTGTAGCCGTTTGAAACGCCGCCTTTAAAGCCCGCAAGCGAAATGTCTTTTCGTATAAGGGCGCGGTCGATTCCGGTCATTCGTTGCATTTGTATAGAAGTGATCTTTTCCTCTTTGTAAGAAGCCAAAAGGGCCGCCAATAATGTCAGGCGCCTTCTTGAAGCCTCAGGAATTTTTTCCATCACGCGTCTCCAAACGCTAAAATCTTTGTGAAATTATTCACAAAATTACACTTTCAATTTTATGATTATTGTGAATTTTTGTCAAGAAAGCCCTTGATTTTCTTTGGGGAAATTCCTTGAATTATCAAGGAATTTTGGCAAAAGATAAGTTTACTGTGATTTTTATAACAGAAAAAAGTCCCGCCAAAAATGACAGGACATAAAAAAAAAGGCGTCCCGCAAGGGAAACGCCTCTCAAAAACAAATGCCTCTTATCTAGCGATTACAGGAACGATTTCCTCGCTGTTTTCCCTGTAGTGGTCCAAAACCTCTTCGGCAAAGGCCGTCTGCAAATTGGCGCGGTAGCTTGCGATTCGGCTTACGTAGCGCAAAGTGCTGGCCGGAGTTTGGTCTTTTCTTACGCGAGAAACGCCGGCGTTGTACATGGCCACGGCGGTCAAATCGTTTCCGGCGACGTTCATGCAAAAGCGCAAGTGCTTCATTCCCACGCGGGCGCTTGTCTCGGCGGTGTAAAAGTCGTTTTCAAGCAAGTGGGGAAAGCTTCTGTCGTTAAGCTGAAAAAGGCCCCTGTCAACCGAGCCGTTTGTGTTCAAATTGTAGGCGTAGCGGTTGTAGCGGCTTTCTGTGTAGCAAAGCGCGAAAGCCAAGGCAAGGGGAATGTCCTCGCGGTTGGCGGCGTCCAAAACGGCCATCGTAACGTCGCGGTTTCCTGTGACGCGAAGGTAAAACCATTCAACAGCCGCGCGGGTCGAAGGGTTTCTGTAAAGCTGCAAGCCCTTGTCGGCCATGTCGGACTTTTCGTCTGAATCAAATGTGATTGTGTTGAACGACGCCTTGTTTTCAAGCCATGAAATGTTTTGAGCCCTGGCGCTGATTTCTTCCGCGTAAATTTTTTCGTCCGGCAAAAGGGGCTCTTCGATAACAGAAACAGTCTTGGCAAAAACAGGTTCCTTGGTCTCGGGCGCGAACAAAAGCGCGGCGATTCCTGCGCCGGCAAACAAAATCAAGAGAATCACGGCCGCCCAAGCCGTCTTGTAAAAATCTGAATGTTCTTTATAATCTGTAACCATGAGGCAAAATCAAAGCGCAATTTCTTAATTTATGCAAGAGAATTTTTGAAAATTTTCAGGAATTTTCGCAAAATTTTAACTTTTTTGCCAGTTTGTTGATTTTAACGCAAAATTCTGAATATTTTGCAAGCGGTTGCAACGCTCTGCATTTATCGCAAAATCTCTATTTTATCTAAAAATCTCCTTTTAGTCCTCAAAAATATAATGGGGATGCTTTTCCAGCAATTCCGACTTAAAATTTTCAACCAATTCGTCGCCCCGCTCCATTTCCCTAAAGATTTTTGGGATGGCAAAGCCCTTTACGCTTTGGCAATCCTTGATTCTTCGGGCGCAATGCTTAAAGTCGGCGGTGGCTTGCAAGGCGGCGTCAATGTCCTTGCATTCAGAGGCTTCAATCACAGGACAAATCAAGGCGCCCTCGCCCTTTCCCTCGCCTTCTTTAAGGGAATTTCTAAGTTCGGCCAAAAAAGCCTCGTTGGGCGAGCCGTCTTCCAAAACAATGCTTTTGTAAGGAACTTCAACTTTTTTCAATTCCATTTTATTTCCTCTTTTAAAATAATTTCAACCCCTGCAAAAAAGCCCTTTGCAGAGGTTAATTCGGGAAAAGCCTTCTTTTTTGAAAGCGTTGGCAAAACTATTCGGTCAAGATTTTGATGACTTCGGCCTTGTCCTGCGTTTCAAGAATTTGCTGGCGCTTGCCCGCGCTCTTGAACAAAAGGCTTACTTCAGCCAAGAATTGAAGGTGCGGTCCAGTCTTGTTAACCGGAGAAAGTGTCATAATAAAAATTCTGCAAGGATCCTGGTCAAGGGAGTCAAAGTCGACAGGATTGTCAGAAATGCCGATGCAAGCGACGAGATCGCTTACTGTATCTGTTTTTCCGTGAGGAATGGCGATGCCGTGCTTCATTCCCGTTGACATTTTGCGCTCGCGTTCCAAAACGCAATCGCGGGCGGCGACTTTGTCAGTCACTTTTCCCGCTTTTACGAGAATGTCCAACATCTCATCGATAATTTCTTCTTTCGTCTTTCCCTTCAAATGAAGGTTCACCGTTTCAGGTGTAAGTACAGTTCTTAAGTCCATAATAGTTATTGTAAATTCAGTTGAGTTAAAAGTCAAGTGAAAAATGCCAATAAAAAGCGCGATTTTTTTAAATTTTAAAAAGGCTTTGACAAAATCAAAAAGCGCGCTAAAGTGTCCGTATGAACAAAACGCAAAAATTTTCATCCGACATTCAGAGAATAAAAAAAAGAAACAGAAACGGCTCGGCCTTTAATTTGAGCGGAGCCTTAAAGGATTTGGAAAGCCTTTTTGTAAGCCAAAATCCTCATTGCAAAGTTTTGGCCCAATCCCTTTTTGACTGGTGGAAAAACGACTTTGCCCGCGGGCCGGAAATCGAAGACGAGGCCGCCGAAAAGCTAACCGAACTTCAAGCCTTTCTTAACGGCGAAGAAGGAAACGAAAGCCTTTCCCAAGAAGACTGGAGGCGGGTCAAGGAAGAAGTGGGCTACGAAGCCGAAAACCTCCCCTTGGACTTGCTCAGCCAAATGATGAAAACGGTCGTTGAAAAAGGCGCGATGGAATGAAAAAGGCGGCTCGCATAAGGGCCGCCTAAAAATTATTGTCTGTATAAATACGCAGGATATTTGATTCTTGGCCCAAAGGCCTCGTCAAGTCCTTTTCTTAAGGAATCGCCGGCGATTGATTCAAAAAAGCGTCTCATCAAAGGCGGATCAAAAATATATTCATAATCGTAAAATTCAATTTCTTCCGCTTCTTCGCTTGAAATGTTCAAGGAGTTGGCGATTTGCTCAAGCATTCGGTCCTGCGCGTTTTGCATGCTGCCGATTGAGTCGATCAAGCCATTTTCCTTCGCCTGGTTCGCGGTGTAAATGCGGCCGTCGGCCAAGGGCTTGACGTCGCTTATGGGCTTTTTTCTTCCCTGCGAAACGATGGCCACAAACTGCTCGTAGCACTCGTCAACCAAAGACTGCATTATTTCCCTTTGCTCGTCGGTAAGGGCGTTGTTGTAGCTGAGCATTCCCTTGTTCTTTCCCGAAACAAAGCTTGTGGCCTTGATTCCAAGTTTTTCCAACAAGACGGTCGCGTCGATTGAAGGCCCGATTATTACGCCGATCGAGCCGGTCATTGTGTTTCGGTTTGCGTAAATCGTGTCGGCGGCGCATGCGATGTAATAAGCGCCCGAAGCCGCCATGCTCTTAAAGTAAGCCCAAAGCTGCTTGCCGGAACTTTTGTATTTTCTTAATGCCAAATAAACTTCGTCGGCTTCGTAAACCGTTCCGCCAGGGGAATCGATTTCCAGCAAAATGCCAACGTTGTCGGGATCATCTTCAAGGTTTTGAATCGTGTCCAAAAGCCATTCTTGGTTGTAAATCTCGTTGGCCTCTTCAATCACGCCGTCAATGTGAACGCAAGCGACGTATTTTGAGCCGCTTGAAAAATTTGCGAATTTAAACGGAGAGCTTTTCTTTGACGGATTGACTCTTTCTATTCTATGCGGAAGCGAGGGGCCAAACTTTATCACGCCGAATTTTTTTAGAACGCCAAAGACAATAGCCAAAAACGCCAAAACAAGCACAACGATTAAAAAAATCAAACCGCCGCGGCTTTTCTTTTCTTCTTTTTCTATAAGCATAACTTTCTCCCAAATTACTCAAAATCTTCTATTGATAATCTTTTTGAATCAAGGGCCACTTGCTTCAAGACGAGGTAAATGTTTGTCCTTGTCATTTCATAATAGGGTAAGAGCCAAAAAAAGCCGATTCCCATAGTGAAGCATGACAAAACGCAAAGCGGCAAGAAAGTCAAATCATTCACGAACAAGTCGCCCTTGTAGCCGCGGGTCAATTCCTTGCTTATGTTCATGGACTTCATTACTCCGACTTTTGGATTTTCGGCCATTACAAAAAACATCATCGAATAAGAATAGCACTTTATAATTCCGGGAATGAAAAACAAAAGCGACCAAAGGCTTGTCCAAAGGGTGAACCAAAGGAAGCCCCTTATCGCCTTCCACCAAAGGTTAAGGCCGTCGATAAAATCGCCAAAAACAATTTGACGGGTGTCCTTTCTCATAATCAAAAAAAAGTGAAGCTGCGCCATGCAAAGAGCCGCAATCACAAGTGTGATCAATAATGAAATTGAATTTGCCAATGGCGAATCGTCGCCGTAATCAAAGTGAAAGCTAAAAGAGCCTCCTCTAGATTGAAAGTCGGCGTTTATTCCGTCAGAAAAAACGTACTGAAAAACGCCGAAAAAAATCGCCGCCAAAACAAAAATCAAAACTGTCGACAAAACAGGAATTTTCCAACGACCCTTCAACTGAGCTTTTGCGGCTCGTTTGTACGCAACGCGATTAAACATTACTTTTTGTCTCCTTTTATTTCTTGCAATAATTCAGAATAATACTTTTCCTCGATGTCTTCAAGTCTAAGGCCGCTTTTTAGAACAAGGGCCTCCAACTCTTTTCTCATGGCTTCGATTTCTTCCGCGCTGGAATCGCCGTCCGTGACAAATTCAATTTCCAAAAAATCCCCTAGCGGCGGAACCGAACACAATTCCAAATGCGCTTTTCCGCAAGGAGTGTCCGCGTAAAAGCCGATTGTGTCCTTATGCTTTGTAAAATAAGGCTCAAAGCCAATGTCAAGAAAAAGCGCTTCCAAGGCTTGGGGATTTTCAACGGCGCTTTCATACTCTTGGTTCACTTCTATCGCCGCTCCGTCGGCCGAAAGACGCCTTTCCTTTTTTTTGTAGGTCAAAAGATTGGCGCTTTCCAAAAGCTTATTTTCCTTGTCCCGCCTTTCTTCGCGTCTAAGGCGCGCGGTGAGGTGGCCGCCTGCAAAGCCTTCTTTAGCAAGCTTAAAGTAACTGTCGTCCTTTATCACGATTTTGTCAAAGCTTGAAAAAGCCTTTACTTTTTGCAAAAGAGAGTCGCGGTCTTTCACATGCGCTTTTACTTCTATTTCCATGCAATCCATTTTAGCGCGCTTTTCTCTTTTTTTCCACCAAGAAAAGAAGGCCCCTTGTATTGCGGGCCCCTTTGCCTTTGTGATAAAATAAGGACATGACGCAATTGATTTTGGGCCCGATGGCGACTCTTAGCCACGAAGCCTTTCGCCGCCTTGTGGAAAAATTTGGCGGGCCCGACGAATACTACACAGAAATGATAAACGCGCCCACGCTAATGCAAAAAGGGCCTTTTGAAAAATACTATTTGATGAACGGGCCCCTTCCACAAAAAATAGTTTGGCAGCTTACAAGCAAGGAAGGCCAATCAATGGCGGCGGCTGTCGAACTTTTGGCTCCCCTCGGCGGAATAGGAATCGATTTGAACATGGGTTGTTCCGCCCCGGAAATTGTCCACTCAGGCGCCGGAATCGCTTGGATGCTAAAGCCCAAGGAAGAAACTTTTAAAATGGTTTTGGGCGTAAAAAAAGCGATTGAAGAAAAGGCGCCGAATTTTCGTCTTAGCGCGAAGGTTCGGCTTGGCGCGGAAAATTTCAGCGAAGAAGGATTTTACGACTTTTGCCAAGGCCTTTGCGATTCTGGCGTTCAAAGAATTGTATTGCATCCACGAACCCAAAGGGAAAAACTTTCCCGTCCGCCGCGCCGTTACTTTGCGGAACGCTTGGCCCAACGGCTAAAGGAAAAGGGCGTTCAAGTGATTTACAACGGAAACGTAAAGGATGCGGAAAGCGCGAAGGCCGCCTTGTCCGATTGCCCGTCTTGCAAAGGCCTTATGCTCAGCCGCGCCGCAGTCCAAAAGCCATGGATTTTCGCCAGCCTCCGCAAAAGCCTTTGCGCCCAAAACAATTCCGAACTTTCCGACTGTCATTCTGAACTTGCCGATTGTCATTCTGAACTTGCCGGCCGTCATTCTGAACTTGTTTCAGAATCAGAATCAGAACCAGAATCCGGCGAAGCAAAAATCGACTTGATGCAAACGGGCTTGGACTACATAAATCTCTTGCAGGAATACCAGCCAAAGGAATTTTTCAAAAGCCGAATGCAGCGCTTTTTTTCCTACTACTGCGACAACTTTACCTTTGGCCATTACATAAAGATGAAAATGCTGAACGCCGCCGATCCAAAAAGCGCGGAAGAAACTTTTCGCTCATACTTTGACCAAGAGCCAAACGACCGCTGGAAAGACTTGGCGTAAAACAAAAAAGCCGCGCTTTCGCGCGGCGATTTTTTTTACAAAAGTTTTTTTATGACCTCGGCGGCTTCTTCCAATTCAGGAACCTCAAGGTTTTCGATGTCGCCGGAATCAACGTGGGCGCTTGTTTCAGGCCTCATCGGAATGCGGGCCAAAACAGGCAAATTAAAGTTCTTCGCGATTCCTTCAATGTTGCTCTTTCCAAAAACGTAAATTTCCTTTGAACAGTCGGGGCATTTTACATAAGACATGTTTTCTATCAAGCCCAAAATCGGAATGTTCATCATGTTGGCCATCTTAACGGCTTTTTCGACAATAACGCGCACCAATTGCTGGGGAGAAGAAACGACGATAATTCCGTCGATTGGAAGCGACTGGAAAACCGTAAGCGGAACGTCGCCAGTTCCCGGAGGCATGTCCACAAACATAAAGTCAACGTCTTTCCAAACAACGTCGGTCCAAAACTGCTTTACCGCGCCGGAAATGACGGGGCCTCTCCATACAACAGGGTCGTTTTCGTTTTGAAGCAAAAAGTTCATTGACATAAGCTGAACGCCGCTTTCAGTGACAACCGGCTGCAAAAGGTCCTGGCCTTCCACAACGTCGGCGCGCTTGTCGCTTTCGCCAAAGCTTTCGGGAATTGAAGGGCCTGTAATGTCCGCGTCAAGAATCGCCGAGCGGTAGCCCATCTTTTGCATTTTGCAAGCCAAGAGGCTCGTAACCAAGGATTTTCCTACGCCGCCTTTTCCGCTTACAATAGCGATAACTTTCTTTATTTTGCTGTCTTTATTTGGTTCCACCCGCAAGTTAGGAGCCTTTCTATCCGCGCAAGAGCCCTGAGAGCAGTTTCCGCAGTCATGTCCACAATCTTCAGCCATAAGATTCTCCTGTAAGTAAAAAATTCTCTATATAAAAGATAATCAAATTCCGTTGAAAAGTCTAGTAAAAACGCCGATAAATTCAATATGAAGAAATTTATAATAGCTCTAACCCTTTCTTTTTGCTCCGTTTGCCTTTTTGCCCAAAGCGAACGAAAATTTTTTGGCTTTCAGTTCGCGCTTGGAAGCGGATACACCTTTTACGGCGACGGAGATTTAAAATCAAACATGAACAGGGCCATGGACAGGGGCTACGGAAGATTGCTTTTATACACAGACGCGGGAATGACTTTCAAGCTTACGGAAGAACTGTACATTTTGACAGGAATACAAATGATGGGCGACTGCGCTTGGAAGGGCGGACTTTACACAAACCACCTTTCGCCGGCATTTTTTGGCGGAATTCAATTCTATCCAGGAATCGCAAACCTTTCCTTCTCCCTCGCCTACGCCTTGGGCTTCCGCCG